>CAZTJX010000017.1:0-14550 GCA_964613755.1 uncultured Demequinaceae bacterium
GATATTGATCGCGACGCGGACGCCCTCGGCGCGGGTCCCCCCCGCGAACCACTCGAGCGCGTCACGCATGACGCGGTCGGTGAGGAGCGCGATCAGGCCGAACTTCTCGGCAAGGGGAACGAACTCGTTCGGACCGATGACCCCCCTTTCGGGGTGAGTCCATCGCGCAAGGGCCTCGTAGCCGACCACGGCGCCGTTCTTGCAGCTCACCTTCGGTTGGTAGACCACCGAGATCTCGTCGCTCATCACCGCCCCGCGAAAGGCAACCTGGAAGGCCGCGGCGGGCCAGTCGGCAGCCGCCCCCAGGCCCGGGACGCCACCGAAAGGATGTTCGGCGCGGCGTTCGAAGGCGGCCTTCACCTCGTCCTTGGTGTGCGGCTTGCCCAGGATCCCCGCGATCTCCAGGCCGTTGGCATCGGCGAAGCGGCGTGCGGCGTCCATGACCCGTCCGCCCATGCCGCTCGAGATGATCACTGCCGCAGTGCAGTTGTCGCGCGCGAGATGAGAGAGCACGTCGAGTCCGTCCATCTTGGGCATGACGAGGTCGACGACGACGAACGAGGGCTTCCACTCTCGATGGAGCGTGAAGAACTCCTCCGGATCGTCGGTCAGGCGCACCTCCCTGCCCGTGGCCTTCACTTGGGAGAGAAGGATACGGCCCACGTCGGGGTCGTCGTCGATGATAAGTACCCGTTCTGCGGTCGATTCGTCGGTCGTCATGCTGTATCTCCTTTTCCTATGTCCCCGATCACGGAGTGGACGCGCTCGATCAGTTGTCGCCCGGTGTATGGCTTGGCCAACAGGGTCACGTCTGAATCGAGCTGGCCCTGGTGCACGATGACGTCCTCGGTGTACCCCGACGTGTACAGGACGGGGGTTCCGGGCTGGCGGCTCACGACCGCCTCCGCGAGTCCGCGTCCCGACATCCCTCCCTTCATGATGACATCCGTGAAGAGCAGAGCAAGGTCCTCAATACCGTCGAGGAGTTCGAGCGCCTCGACCCCGGTGTTCGCCACGGTGACCGTGTACCCGTGATCGCGGAGGCGTTCGGCAGCGAACTGCTGGACGAGCGGATCGTCCTCCGCGAGCAGGATGTGACCGGCTCCCCGGGAGGGGGTGGATGCGCCCGAATGGAGAGGGGCGTTGGCGAGGGTGTTCGAAGGAGCCACCGGCAGGTAGAGGCGGAATGTCGATCCGATGCCCTCCTCCGAGTACACCGTGACATGTCCGCCCGTCTGCTTGGCGAAGCCCCACACCATCGCGAGGCCGAGGCCCGACCCCTCGCCCGTTGACTTGGTCGTGAAGAACGGCTCGAAGATGTGGGGAAGGAGCTCGCTCGAGATGCCCGTCCCCGAGTCGCCCACGGAAATGAGGACGTAGGAACCGGGGCGCACCTCGTCGTGGATGGTGGAGTAGCCCTCGTCGAGCTGCACGAGTTCGGCGCCGATCGTGAGCGTGCCGCCATCCGGCATCGCGTCGCCGGCATTAATGGCGAGATTGAGGAGTGCATTCTCGAGTTGACCCGGGTCGACGAGTGCCTCCGGGAGGTCGTCATCGAGCCGAGTGACCTCCCTGATTCCCGGACCGATCGCACGCGAGAGGATGGGAGTCATCTGTTGAATGCGGTCGGCGACGTCCACGGCCCGGGGAGCGAGAGGCTGCTGGCGGGCGAAGGCCAGGAGCTGGTGGGTCAGTTCGGCACCCCGTCCGGCCGCGCTCACGACCAGCTCGAGCATCTCACGGCCCTCCTCCGTGAGACTCGGCTCCTCGTCGAGGGCCTCCGTCCCGCCGACCACGACGGTGAGGAGGTTGTTGAAGTCGTGGGCGATTCCTCCCGTGAGGCGTCCCACGGACTCCATCCGCTGAGCCTGAGCCAACTGCTCGCTGACGGACTTGAGTTCGGTGACGTCGCGGAAGTACACCGTCAGCCCCTGCGGGGTTGGCGTGGCGTTGATATCAAACCAGGACTCGAGAGGGGGGTAGTAGGTCGTGATCCTCTGGGACTCGGCACTGTCGCGCGCTGCTGCGAAGGCATCTTTCACTTCGTCGCCCTGCCCCTGGGGGAAGACGTCCCATGCAATCTGGCCAAGAAGTTCGGGCGCTGGGCGGCGCAGGAGGGCCTCCGCTTCGCTGTTGGCGAAGGTGAATCGGAATTCGTGGTCAACCGTGATGACGCCGTCGCCGATGCTCTCCAGGATGTCGTGGCGCTCCTGCGCGAGCTTGCTCGCCTCCTCCTCGAGCAGGCGCGTCGCGTGGACGTCGACGGCACTGCCCCACCACTTGGCGACCTCACCGTCCGCCCCGAACTCCGGCTGGGCGCTCACCCGGAACCACCGATACTCGCCATCGGCACGCTGCAGCCGGAACGCCGTCGCGTAGGGCTCACCCGTTGAGAGGGAATTCCGCCATTCGCCGAGGGTGTTCTCGACGTCGGCGGGGTGCAGCGCGGAGGCCCACTGATCGCGGAGGAGTTCCTCCGCAGGGCGACCGGTGTAATCGATCAAGGCGTTGTTGAAGTAGTCGATTTCTCCGTTCGGCTCGGCCGTCCAGATGATCGAGGGGACGGAGTTGGCGAAAAGCGCGAAGCGATGCTGTTGAGCAGACGCAGTAGCCTCGGCCTCCTTCCACCGAGTGACGTCCTGGAGCGCGCCCTTGAGACCGACGATGAGGCCAGCATCGTTGCGCGCTGCCTCGCCCATCGTCGTCACCCAGAGGTGGCGCCCGTCCCCGCTCGTTGCCCGCACGGTCTCGAGGAAGGGAGTCCCGTCACGGAGACAGTCGAGGCTCGCTTCCCAGAGTCGATCGCGGTCTTGCGCGTCGTCGATGAAACCGAGCAATTCCTCGGGCCGCGTTCGCTGGCCGGGCGGGAGTCCGGAGATCCTTTCCACTTCGTCCGACCACACGAAGGACGAGCCCGGTTCCCGGTCGAGCGACCACCCGGCGACCTTGCCGATCTGACTCGCCGCGCGAAGGAGTTGAGTCTGCCTCCCAAGTTCCTCGCTCATAGCCGAGAGCTCTCCCGAAACATCAAGGAGACGATTGGAGCGCACGATGAGGAGGGCGCCGATGGCACCCGCTGCGGCGATCATGAAGATAATGGTGATGCGGGTAAAGACGTGCGAGTGAGCCGAGGTGATGGGGTCGGCCACCTCCTCCCGAGTGATGCCGATCAGCGTCGCGACGATCCCGGCGATCGTGGTGTTGACGACCCACGAGAGCCGACCGCTGAGGACCGTGAAGAAGACGGGGAGAACATAAAGCGCCGAGGCGACGTACCCGACGTCGAGTCCGAGATCGAGCGAGAGGATGACGAGAAGGCTGAGGGTGAGAACGATCCAGTAGCGTACTCGACGGTTGCTCGGCGCGATTTGCGGCGTCCAGGAGGCGAGTCTGCGCTTCGGCTTGGGAGCGCCCGTAGGCGCGGCGAGGGCACCAGCGTCCACGCGAGCCTTGGACATGGTTCGTCTCCCCTCCCGGGGTTCTCCTCGTCCCTTCGAGTCTAGGCACGTGGACCCACGCCCGCAGGGCGTGTGACGGTTTCAACATCGAGGGGAAGCGTGATCGCAGTGCATGTGCCACAATGGTCCCGATGAGCAGCGCAACGATTATTCAGTAGCGCGTCCGCGGATTCCGCCGACGCGCAGCCTCCCGTACCTTCGGGGGGCTTTTTCATTGGGCCAGGGAAAAGCAGCGAGGAGAGAAGGAAGCCATGACCAGTCGCGACGTCGAGGTCTACGACACGACCCTGCGCGATGGCGCGCAGCAAGAGGGAATGAATCTGTCGGTGGGCGACAAGATGGCGATTGCGCCGCTCCTTGACGAGTTGGGTGTGGATGTCATCGAGGGCGGCTGGCCCGGAGCTATCCCCAAGGACACGGAGTTCTTCGCACTTGCCCACAAGGAGCTCGAACTCTCCCACGCGACCTTCGCCGCCTTCGGCGCGACGCGCAAGCCGGGAATCGACGTGGCGAAGGATGGGCAGGTCCGGGCGCTCCTCGACTCCGAGGCGCCCGTCGTTACGCTCGTCGCCAAGTCGGATATCCGCCACGTGGAGCTCGCCCTGAAGACGACGGGCGACGAGAACCTGGCAATGATCGCCGAGACGGTCGCCTTCCTGGTTGCGCACGACCGTCGCGTGATCCTCGACGCCGAGCACTTCTTCGATGGCCACAGGTTCGACCCGGTCTATGGCGTGCGAGCGCTCAAGGCCGCCGCCGACGCCGGGGCGAGCACGCTCGTCCTGTGCGACACCAACGGCGGCATGCTTCCCGAGGATGTGGCCCGGATCGTCTCGCAGGTCGCGCCCCAGGTCTCGGCGCCCCTCGGGATGCACGCGCACAACGACACCGGCTGCGCCGTCGCGAACACGATGGCCGCTGTCGCGTCGGGAGTGGTTCACGTGCAAGGCTGCGTCAACGGGTACGGGGAGCGGACAGGCAATGCGGACCTCGTCGCCGTCGTTGCGAACCTCGAGATCAAGCGGGGGATGATCGCACTCAAGAACAACGGGCTCGCCGAGGCGACCCGCATCGCGCACGCTGTCGCCGAGATCACGAACATTGCCCCGTTCGCGCGCCAGCCGTATGTCGGCTACAGTTCGTTCGCCCACAAGGGCGGCCTCCACGCATCCGCCATCCGCGTCGACCGCGACCTCTACCAGCACACCCAGCCGGAGCTCGTGGGCAACGACATGCGCATGGTTGTATCGGAGATGGCGGGTCGCGCATCGGTGGAACTCAAGGGCAAGGAGCTCGGATTCGATCTGGCCAACCAGGGCGAGCTCCTGGGACGCGTGGCCGAGCGCGTCAAGAACGCGGAGGCCCAGGGCTACACGTACGACGCCGCCGACGCGTCGTTCGAGCTCGTCCTTCGCGACGAGATGGGCGACGCGCCCCACTTCTGGGAGACGGACAGTTGGAGCGTGCTCGTCCAGACGGCACCGGGCGATCCCACCGAAGCCGGGGCGCAGGCCACGGTGACGTTGCGCGCGGACGGGAATGAGGCCACCGCAAGCGCTGAGGGGAACGGCCCCGTGAACGCGCTCGATCAAGCGCTACGCTCCGCCGTTGTTGGCACCTACCCGGAGATCTCGCGGTTCGAGCTCACCGACTTCAAGGTGCGCATCCTGGACGCCTCCCACGGCACGGACGCGGTGACGCGTGTGCTCATTACCACCGTGGATAACGAGGCGGCCACCGAGTGGCGAACCGTCGGCATCGGCCCCAACGTCATCGAGGCTTCGTGGGAAGCGCTCGCCGATGCGCTGCGCTACGGCCTGATCCACGCAGGTGTCGAACCCCGCGCAGGCACCTAGAAGGCGGAGCCTGCTAGGTGGTGGAGCCCGCTAGACGGCGGTGCCCACGAGCGCACCGATACCGTAGGTGATAGCCATGGCGAGCGAGCCGCCGATGAGATTCCGGATGATCGCTCGCGGATAGCGGGAGCGGGCGATCCGCGCCGAGATCGCGCCCGTGACTCCCAGTGCGGCGAGCACGACGGCGAAGGTCAGCGGGATGCGAATACTGGTAGGCGCGAGCAGGATCGAGAGGATCGGCGCCGTGCCACCGACCGTGAAGGCGAGGAGCGAGGCAATCCCCGCCAGCGCGGGGCTCACGAGCTCATTGGGATCGATTCCCAGGTGCGCGCGGGCGTGGGCGCCGAGCGGGTCGTGCGCGGTCTGCTCCTTCGCGGCGAGCCGGGCGACTTTCTCCGACATCCCGGTGCCGACGTGGAGACGGACCAGTTGCTCCATCTCCCACTCCGGGCGCTCCTCGTGCCAGCCGCGCTCGCGCTCGAGTTGCGCCTCCTCGGCGTCGCGCTGCGAGTGGACCGAGACGTACTCGCCCACGGCCATCGAGAGGGCCCCGGCCGCCATTCCCGCGAAGCCTGCGGTCGCGATGACGCTATGCGTGGAGTTCGCGGCGGCGACGCCCACGACGAGTGCCGCGATGCTCACGATTCCGTCGTTTGCGCCCAGAACCCCAGCCCGCAGGGCGTTCAGTCGCTTCGCCTGGACTTGCTCCTCGTGGACGAGTTCCTCGATCGCCTCGTGGCTCGCGTCATCCTTCTCATCCTGTGCCATGCGCCCAGGGTAACGATCGCGCGGGGGCGCTGTCTCCGAAGGCTCGCCTGACCTAGGGATGCGGTGTTTCGGACCTCAAGTCCCTACCCTGACGAGGCGCGTCGCCCAAGGATCGCCGTGCCCACGCGGACGATGGTGGCGCCCTCGGCGATCGCCCACTCGAGATCGAAGGACATCCCCATGGACAGCTCCCATGCGTGGGCGAGCCCGGGGGAGGTCCCGTTCTCGGCGCGAACGAGTGCGGAGTCGCGGATCTCGCGCAGTCGCGCGTAGCCGGCACGCACAGCGGACTCATCGGGGGAGTTGAGCCCCACGCACATGAAACCGCGCACCTCGAGCCGGGGGAGGGCGGCGACGGCGACCGCCATCTCGAGAGCCTCGGAAGGGGCGACGCCCGACTTGGACGCCTCGCCCGAGACGTTGACCTGAATCATCACCTCGAGCGTCCGGTTGGCCCCCTCGCTCAGGTACGAGAGCCGCTCGGCCAGAGAGAGCGAGTCGATGGTCTCCACGCAATCCGCCCACGTGACTGCGTCGCGTGCCTTGTTCCGCTGGAGCGGGCCGATCAGGTGCACCCCCACTCCCGCCGCCTTCGCGATCGGGGCCTTCGTTACGAGCTCCTGGACGCGGTTCTCGCCGACGAGTCTCACCCCCGCGGCGCACAGGGCCCGGACGGCCTCGGGGGACTGGGTCTTGGTCGCGGCCAGTACGCGCACGCCCGCCTCCGCACGCCCGCTCGCCGCCTCGGCCGCCCGGACCCTCGCCATTACCTCGGCAAGGTGGGATGCGTAGGTCGCGACGGCGTCGGGAGCCGTCGCGTCGGGGGGCGGGGGAGTCTGTGTCACGGCTCGACCATACCGAGCATTGGCGCACACAGGCATCGCCCCGAGAAAGTGTCCCGTTACCCGAGGCTCTCCTCGACCCTTTCGATGGCCCAGTCGTAGTGTGTGCCCGTGCACTCATCGGCGAGGTCGATCAGTGGTCCGTGAGTCCACGCGTACCGCGTGGGCTCGGTGAGGGCCTCTACGGGATACGTCCGGAGGAGTTCGATGAGGGCGAGGTGCGAGGCGCGCGTGTCCTCAAGGATGCGCGTCCACGGCTCCGCGCGGAACTGGTCGTAGATCTTGTCATTGAGGGAGCGAAGGTCGCTCCATGTGTACCCGGCGGCGGGGAGTTCGGGGGTCTCGCCGCGCTTGTCGTCGTCGCACCATCCGGCGAAGAGGAGGTGCCAGCCGTGCAGGTGGGCGAGGACGTCGGCGCCCCTGCGGCCCAGGTAGGCGTCGCCGAGGCTCGCCTCTTCGAGGCCGTTCGCGACGATCAGGGAAACGAGCGAGTCGAGCCGTTCCTCCGCTCTGACCGCGAGCTCATCGACGGGCGTCGCTTCTGGCGAAGGCATGGCGTCAGACTACCGGGACGACCCCCGTCAACGGGATAACCTGGGCACATGCGAATCGCCCGTTTCACGACCGGTTCCGAGCCACGTTACGCGAAGGTCGACGGCGCTCCCGGCGAGGAGGAACTCGTCGTCCTGACGGGCGATCCCCTCTATGTTCCCGGCGAACCGACGGGCGAGCGCGTGCCGCTCGCGACCGAAGGGCTCCGGCTCCTCGCGCCGATCATCCCGCGCTCGAAGGCCGTGTGCATGGGACGCAACTACGCCGAGCATGCCAAGGAACTGGACAACATCGGTGCGGCCGGCGACCTCCCTCTCCTTTTCCTCAAGCCCAATACGGCCGTCATCGGCCCGGACGACCCGATCGTCATGCCGCACTACAGCGAGGACGTCCAGCACGAGGCGGAGCTCGCGATCGTGATCGGTCGCCTCACCAAGGACGCGTCGCCGGAGGGGGCGCTCGCGGCGATCTACGGCTACACGTGCGCGAACGACGTGACGGCTCGCGACACCCAGAAGGTGGAGAACCAGTGGTTCCGGACCAAGGCGTTCGACACCTCCCTTCCCTTGGGGCCGTGGATCGAGACGGATCTCGACACGGCGGATATTGAGATTGAGGCACGGGTGGGCGGGGAGCGCCGCCAATTCGCCAATACGCGCGACATGGTCTGGGACGCCGCGCACATTGTCGCGATGGTGAGCGAGGTCGTGACGCTCCTGCCGGGTGACGTGGTGCTCACCGGGACGCCCGCCGGTGTCTCGACGCTGAGGCACGGGGACCGTGTCGAGATCGAGATCGAAGGGATCGGCGTGCTGTCGAATCCGGTGGTGCGGCGATGAGGGACAAGGTCAGGGTCCGGTTCTGCCCGTCGCCGACGGGGACCCCGCACGTCGGCCTCATCCGCACGGCGCTCTTCAACTGGGCCTACGCTCGCCACACGGGCGGCGACTTCGTCTTCCGCATCGAGGACACGGACGCGGAGCGGGACTCGCAGGAGTCCTACGAGCAGCTCCTCGACGCGCTGCGCTGGCTCGGTCTCGACTGGGACGAGGGCCCGGAGGTCGGGGGCGACTACGGGCCCTACCGCCAGAGCGAACGTAGCGAGATCTACGCCGACGTCGCGGCGCGGCTCGTGTCGGGCGGCTTCGCCTACGAGAGCTTCTCGACCCCGGAGGAGGTCGAGGCACGCCACCTCGCCGCAGGCCGCGACCCCAAGCTTGGGTACGACGGTTTCGACCGCGACCTGACCGACGCCCAGCGTGACGGCTTCCGCGCCGAGGGGCGCGAACCCGTCATCCGCCTGCGTATGCCGGACGAGGACATCACGTTCACGGACCTGATCCGCGGCGAGGTGACGTTCCGCGCCGGCACGGTGCCGGACTACGTGATCGTCCGCGGCAACGGTCAGCCGCTGTACACGCTCGTCAATCCCGTGGACGACGCGCTCATGAAGATCACCCACGTGCTGCGCGGCGAGGACCTGCTGAGCTCGACGCCACGGCAGATCGCGCTCTACCGGGCACTGATGGAACTCGGGCTCGCCGACGGCGTCCCCACATTCGCCCACCTGCCGATGGTGACGGGAGAGGGCAACAAGAAGCTCTCCAAGCGCGCGCCCGAGTCCAACCTCTTCCTCCATCGCGAGCGCGGATTCCTTCCCGAGGGGCTCCTGAACTACCTTGGTTTGCTGGGCTGGTCCATCTCCGCGGACCGCGACCTCTTCAGCATCAACGAGATGATTGCCGCGTTCGACGTGGCGGACGTCAACCCCAACCCGGCTCGCTTCGACCTCAAGAAGGCCGAGGCGATCAACGCCGAGCACATGCGATTGCTACCCCTGGGCGAGTTCGTGATCCGCCTCATCCCGTACCTTCACGCGGCAGGCATCGTCGGTGCAGCGCGCGTGCGGGACCTCACGCCTCACGAGGAGGCGACCCTTGCGTTCGCGGCCCCGCTCGTTCAGGAGCGCATGACGCTGTTGGGCGAGGCGCCGGGCATGCTCGGCTTCTTCTTCACCGCCGACGCCGCGCTCGTGGTGGAGGAGGATGCGAGGGCGTCGCTTCCCGCGAACGCGGGGGAGATCCTCGACGCAGCGATCGATGTGATCGAGGGGCTCAAGGACTTTGATGCGGAGGCGCAGCAAGAGGCGCTGAGGGCGGCACTTGTCGAGGGGCTGGGGATCAAGCCACGCGTTGCCTTCTCTCCCTTGCGGGTCGCCGTCACGGGGCGCCGCGTCTCTCCGCCGCTCTTCGAGTCCATGGAGATCCTCGGACAGGACCACTCGCTCGCGCGACTTCGAGCGCTTCGCGCAACCCTGTGACGGCTGGGACATGAACTCGATGCCGTCGCCCGTGGTGCCGCCGTCCCCGATCGAGCGTCTCGCGATGGTCACCGGTGTGCTCATCGACATCGACGACACGCTCCTCGACAACAAGTCTGCGATCCGCCACGCGATTTCCGTGATCGCGGGCGAGTACCTTCCGACCCACACCGACATCGACGAGGCGGCGGCGTTCTTCCGGGCGGACCGGCACGGCCACTACCGCGCCTTCTCCCGCGGCGAGATCGACTCGCGCACTCAGCGCTGGAATCGGGCGAAGGACCTACACCGTCACTTCGGTGGTCCTCCCCTCGAAGACGAGGCCGCAATCGGTCCCTGGATCGCGGCCTTCGACGCGGC
The DNA here is from genome assembly GCA_964613755.1 of uncultured Demequinaceae bacterium. Classification (GTDB taxonomy): domain Bacteria; phylum Actinomycetota; class Actinomycetes; order Actinomycetales; family Demequinaceae; genus JAFGBM01. The sequence goes on from CAZTJX010000017.1 coordinate 10,157, forward strand.
ATATGCGGCTGGCTGGCGGCTCCACGATGACGCTCTCGCGTTCCTTGCGGTCCTCGATGATCTCGGACTCCCGTACGGGGTGCTGAGCAATGCGCGCAGGGCGCAGCAGGTCGCGAAGCTCGCGGCGGTTGGCCTCTCGGCCGTGCCGCTCCTCGTGTGCGTCGACGACTTCGGGTACGGCAAGCCCGATCCCCGCGTCTTCCTTGAGGCGTGCAGACTCCTGGGAACCGAACCCGCGCGAACCGTCTACGTGGGGGACGAGTTCGACGTGGACGCGGCGGCGGCGGTCCGCTCCGGGCTCGTGGGCGTGTGGTGCGACCGCCCGGGCGCGTGGGAGCACTGGGGCGACGCGGACGTCGCGGGCGCGGGGGCGTTGCGCGTCGAGTCGCTCGCGGAGCTCTCTAGAGAGCTTTCGCGGCAATCAGCTCTCTGACCTCAGGCCCGCTCGGAAGCCTCCCGGAGAGCACGACCTCGTCGTCGAGGACGAGTCCCGGCGTGCTCATGATTCCGTAGGCCGCAATCTCCGCGTAGTCGGTGACCTTGATGAACTCGGCCTCGATGCCGAGTTCCGAGGCGGACTCGCGGGCTAGCTTTTCGAGTGTCACGCAGTTGCGGCAGCCGGGGCCGAGGATGGTGATCTTCATGGGAGAGCCTTTCGTGGAGCGGGAGCGTGGACCTAGGTGAAGGCGTTGAACATGAAGCCGATGAGCATGATGCCCCCGGCGACGATGGCGAAGAACGTGAGGAGCAGGCGCATCTTGAGGATGCGGTTGAGCAGGATCGCCTCGGGGAAGGACAGGGCGGCCGTGGACATCATGAAGGCGAAGACCGTGCCGAGCGGGACGCCCTTCGCGAACAGCGCCTCGCCGATGGGGATGGCACTCGCGGCGTTGGAGTAGAGGGGAACGCCCGCGAGGGTCGCGAGTGGCACGGCGGCGGGGTTCGATGCGCTCACGTGCTCGACGAAGAATGACTCGGGCACCCAGCCGTGAATCGCGGCGCCGGCGGCGACGCCAACGAGGACCCACACCCAGACTCGTCCGACGATGTCGCGCGTCTCGCGGCGGGCGGACGTGACGCGGTCCTCGAGGGTCGGTTTGAGCGCGGGTGCGCCGCCGCGCGGGGCGGGAGCCTTCAGGACGAAGTCGCGTACGCCTCCGCGGAGGTCGAAGCGCGACAGCACGAGGCCGACGAGGACGGCAAGTCCGAGCCCGGCGCCGACGTACGCCCCCGTCGGTGCCCAGCCGAATGTGCTTCCCAACAGGACGACGGCAACCTCGTTGACCAGCGGCGAGGCGATCAGGAACGTCAGCGCGACGCTCAGCGGAATGCCCGCCGCGACGAACCCAATGAACAGCGGGATCGAGCTGCACGAGCAGAACGGGGTCACGGCCCCGAGGACCGCCGCGAGAAGCAGTGCTGCGACGAGGGGCCGCCCCTCGATGAACGTGCGCACCCGCTCGGGGTTGAGGGTGGTGCGCAGCAGTCCGATCGCGAAGATCAGGCCGACCAGGAGGAGCAGGATCTTCGACGCGTCGTAGAGGAAGAAGTGGGCGGCACCGCCGGCCCGCGCCTCCGTGTCGACCCCGGCCGCGCCGAAGCCCCAGTCCCACACCCACTCGTTGAGGAGGAAGAGCGCGGCCCACGCAAGCGCCGCGAGGAGAAGGCGCCTCACGACGACGCGGGTCGGGACGCGCCGGCGGATCGTCGGGCTCAGGAGGCTCATGGCGTCACCTCGGCGGGAATCGCCGCGTGGAGGCGGGCGAGCGCGTCGTCTGTAAGTGAGTAGTCGATCCAGCGGCCGCGACGCTCGCTCGTTACCAGGCGGGCGTCGCGCAGGACCTTGAGGTGGTAGCTCAGCAGGTTCGGGGCGAGGTCCTCGACGGTGTCGATGTTGCACACGCACGTAGGCCCGGAGCGCGCGAGTTGGCGCAGGATTCGTAGGCGCGTTCCGTCGGCGACGGCGGCAAGAAGAGCCGCGTCGACGTCCGGGCTCGTTTCAAGGGCAATTGAATCAACCACTCTTGAACTATACGTCGATGGTCGATGCGGCGCGAGGGCCCTTCGTCCCACACGCGTTCGTGTCGCGCGTCCCGAACCGGTACAGTAGTGCCCCGGTTCGGCAACGACCCTTGGGGTATGGTGTAACTGGCAGCACGACTGGTTCTGGTCCAGTTAGTCGAGGTTCGAATCCTTGTACCCCAGCTGCGAGGCCCGCTTCGGCGGGCCTTCGTTGTTTCCTGAGAAAGGGGCTCACCATGGGTGCGATCAACAAGGAGTGGCATCTTGCGCACAAGATGCCCCAGAAGCCCACACCCGACGAGCGGGCGCGGTGGCACGCCGAGCACGTCGAGGAATGCGGGTGCCGGACGCCGAGCGCGGCCGAGCAGGAGCTCATCGACGAGTACCGCGCGCGGCTATCGTCCGACGAGGCGTAGCAGCCTGGTCTAGTGGCGCGTGAGGGTCACCGCGTCCTTGTCCCACGCAGCGGTCACCGCATCGCCTTCCCCGATCCGCCCGTCGACGATCTCCTTCGCCAGCTCGTTGAGTAGGCGCGACTGGATGAGCCGCCCGAGCGGCCGCGCCCCGAACTGCGGGTCGAACCCGTCCTCGGCGAGCGAGGCCGCGAGGCTCGCGTCCACCGTGAGATCGACGCCCACCTGCTCGCGCAGCCGCTCCACCGTCCGGGCGAGCTCGGTCGCGACAATGGCGCGCATCGCTTCGGGATCGATGCGGTCGAAGATGATGACCTCGTCGAGACGGTTGAGGAACTCGGGACGGAACGCCTTGCGCAGCACGGCCTGGAGGTCCGCTTCGAGCACATCGCGGTGCGCGCCGTCCCACTCGAGCACGATGTCCGACCCGAGGTTCGAGGTCAGGATGAGGATCGTGTTGGTGAAGTTCACGGTCCGGCCCTGGCCGTCGGTCAGTCGCCCGTCGTCGAGCACCTGGAGCAGCACGTTCCACACGTCGGGGTGGGCCTTCTCGATCTCGTCGAACAGCACGATCGAATAGGGACGGCGCCGCACGGCCTCCGTGAGCTGCCCACCCTGGTCGTACCCCACGTAGCCCGGGGGAGAGCCGATGAGGCGGCTCACCGCGTGGCTCTCCATGTACTCGGACATGTCGATACGGACCATCGCCCGCTCATCGTCGAAGAGCTCTTGCGCAAGGGCACGCGCGAGCTCCGTCTTCCCCACGCCCGTGGGGCCGAGGAAGAGGAATGATCCGACGGGCCGGTTCGCATCGGCGATCCCCGCGCGGGCGCGGCGGATCGCGTCGGCGACGGCACTCACCGCGCGGTCCTGGCCGACGACGCGCTCGTGGAGGCGATTTTCGAGGTGTGTGAGCTTCGTGGACTCGGACGTGAGGAGCCGCTCCACCGGCACCCCGGTCCACTTGGCGACGACCGCCGCGATGTCCTGGCTCGTCACTTCCTCGCGCAACAGGCGCTCCTCGGTAGGAATCGCGTCGAGCTCGGCCTTCGCGGACTCGATCGCTTTCTCCGCGTCGGGGATCGCGCCGTAGCGGATGCGGCCGGCCGACTCCAGGTCGGCGGCGCGCTCGGCGCGCTCGAGGTCGCCGCGGAGTCCCTCGAGCTGCTCGGACGCCTCGTTGAGGCGCGCGATGAGGTCCTTCTCGCGGTTCCAGCGCTGCTCGAGAACCTCGGACTGCGCCGTCATCTCCTTGATGTCCGCGTCGATCTCGTCCCGGCGTTCCTTGGCCGAGGCGGACTTGTCCTTCGCGACCTGGGTGCGCTCGATCTCAAGCTGCATCGTGCGTCTGCGAATGCGGTCGAGGTCCGTCGGCAGCGAATCGAGCTGGATCTTGAGCGCGCTCGTCGCCTCGTCGATGAGGTCAACGGCCTTGTCCGGAAGGAATCGGTCCGTGATGTATCGGTCGCTTAGGCGCGCGGCGGCGACGATCGCCTCGTCGGTGATTGTCACCCCGTGGTGGACCTCGTACTTCTCCTGGAGGCCGCGGAGGATCGCGACGGTATCGTCGAGGCTCGGCTCTCCGACGTAGACCGGCTGGAAGCGTCGCTCAAGCGCACTGTCCGTCTCGACGTACTGGCGGTACTCCGCGAGCGTCGTCGCCCCGATCATGCGGAGCTTGCCACGCGCGAGCATCGGCTTGAGGATGTTGCCGGCGTCGACGGATCCCTCGGCGCGCCCAGCCCCGACGACCGTGTGGAGCTCGTCGACGAACAGGATGATGCGCCCCTCAGACTTCTCCACCTCCTCGAGGACACCCTTGAGGCGCTCCTCGAACTGGCCGCGGTAGGCGGCTCCCGCGACGAGGGAGCTCATGGCAATGCTCACCACTCGGCGGTCCCTGAGGCTCTGCGGAACGTCGCCCGCGACGATGCGCTGGGCGAGGCCCTCGACGATCGC
>CAZTJX010000018.1:0-13582 GCA_964613755.1 uncultured Demequinaceae bacterium
CAGCCCTCGCCGACACCGAGCGCCGAGCCCACAGTGGAGCCGAGTCCGACCCCTACCGTCGAGCCGAGCCCCTCACCGAGCCCCACGCCGAGCCTCGACGACTCGATCGCCGAGATCGAGGCAGCCCTATCCGGCCACTCGCGGTTTGGCTTCGCGTTCGAAAGCGCCGAGCTCTCGACCGGAGCGAAGGCCACCTTGGATCGTCTGGCGGAGGCGATGTCCGCGGCCCTTGTGGGGAACAACGGGCTTCGCCTGGTGATCGCCGGTCACACGGATAGCGTGGGTCCTGCCGACTACAACCTGAGGCTGAGCCGGGCGCGCGCCAACACCGTGAAGGACTACCTCGTTTCGCGCGGGGTCCCATCCTCCGCGCTCTCGGCCGTGGGCTATGGCGAATCAGCACCGGTTGCGACGAATGCAACCACCGATGGTCGCGCGGCAAACCGCCGCGTCAATCTCACCCTTGAGGAGGGCTGACCAATGATGGACGTGATTCGCGACGCGTGGCCGTGGGTGTTTCTCGCGTTCCTGCTCGGGCTGACCCTCGGCTGGCTGACCACGTGGCTCTACTCTCGGAGTCGAGTCGCGGCGCTTGAGCGAGATCTCGTCGATTGCCGACGCTGGAGGTCCGTTCCCCTTGCCTCGGGAACGACGCTGAGCGAGACGCAACTCGCCGAAGCGAGCCGGGTTCTCGGAAGGAAGGTCAGGCTCGACGACCTGCGCCTCGTCGAGGGCATCGGGCCCAAGATCGAGGGGCTGATGAATCGTGACGGCATTCGCACCTGGGCCGAACTCGCCGCGGCACCCCTGTCGCGCCTGGAGCAGATCCTCGAGAACGCGGGACCCCGGTACAACATGCACGAGCCCGCAACGTGGTCGCGCCAGGCCGCCCTGCTCGTCGATGCTCGGTGGGCGGAATTCAAGGAATTGACGGATGAGTTGGTGGGCGGGAGGTGACACGCATCATCACCGTGGGGCCCGATCAAACCACGCGCCTCTCGGAGATTGGCGAACTGACCGCTCTTGCGTACCTCGCCGACGGCCTGCTCGACGCCGCGCACCCCTACGTTCCCGAGCTACGCGACGCCAAGGCGCGCGCCGAGCACGCGATTCTCCTGATGATGGCCGATGGCGATGACGGCCAGGGAGCGGCGGTAGGAACGCTCACGATCGTCCCGGCCGATTCTCCCTTCGCGGAGTTCACGAGGGACGACGAGTTCGAGTTGCGCATGCTCGCGGTGTCCCCGCTTGCGCGCGGGCGCGGGATAGGAAGGACCCTCACGACATTCGGCCTCGACCTGGCCGTGAGCAAGGGGGCGAAGCGCGTCGCGCTCTCGACAATGGAGACCATGGTCGTCGCGCATCGCCTCTACGAGAAACTGGGATTCGTTCGCGAACCCGAGCGCGACTGGGTGGCGCACGCGTCGCGCGCCAAGGTCAGGTGCGACTCGCAATGTCTCGGTGCCGACGGACACTGCACCCAAGGGGGGCACACACTCCTCGCCTACGCTTGGGAGCCGAGCTAGGAGACCGTCGCCTCGGTCCACCTGGGTGAGTCCTCGTCGAGTTCGTGCACGGAACCGGAGAGCGTCGTAGCATCTTCGGCTACCCGCACCTCTGCGTTACCCACCCAGAGTTCAATCTTCCCGGGCTGTACGACCCGACGGTACGTGAGATCGGAGAAGGCGAGCCTCGTGGAGGGCACTCGGAACTCGACCTTGGCACTTGCGCCAGGTTCAAGTTCCACCCTACGGAATCCGAGGAGCTGGGCGACCGGGCGGGTCACGGGGGCATAGAGCACGCGGCCGTAGAGCTGCACAACAGTCGCGCCTGCTCGATCGCCTGTGTTGGTGACCGTCACGGACGCAGTGACCGCGCCATCGGTAGGAACCGTGGATGTCGTCGCGAATCCCGAGTACTCGAAGGTCGTATAGGAGAGGCCGTGCCCGAACGGGAGCGTGGGGACGCTCGAGAGGTTCGTGACGTCCGAATCACCACCGAGGGGTGGCCGCAGGTATGTGTAGGGCTGGGCGCCCGCGGAGCGCGGCATGGTCACGGGGAGGTGGCCGGAGGGGTTGACTCGCCCGGACAGCACTCCGGCGATGGCCCCCGCGCCCTCTTCGCCGGGGAAGAAGACCTGAATCGCCGCCGCGCACCGCTGGAGGGCCCAGCCGACCGCGTATGGGCGACCGGTGAGCAGGACGAGGACGACGGGGGTTCCCGTCGCGAGGACCTCTTCGATCAGTCTGCGCTGAAGGCCGGGGAGTTCAAGGTCGTCTCGGTCGCAGCCCTCGCCCACGGTGCCCCGTCCGAACAGGCCCGCGTGATCGCCCATGGCCAGGATCGCGATGTCGGCGGCCGTAGCGGCGGCGACGGCCTCGGCGAGGCCAGACTCGTCGTCCGAGTCGACGTCGCAGCCGCGTGAAACGGTGACGCGCCCCGGGAACTCGGACGAGAGTGCCTCGGAAAGGGTGGGGACCTCGAGCCCGAGCTTGACACCGGGTCGGTGCACCAGGACGTGGTTGGCGAACGAGTAGCAGCCGAACATCGCGGCGAACCGATCCGCGTTGGGACCGATCGCCGCGATGGAGGGTCCCGTTGTGGTTCCGCCGGAGATGGGGAGCGTGCCGTCGTTCGCCAGCAGGATGACCGACTCCTCCGCGAGGCGTCGGGCGAGGGCGCGGTGACGCGGGGAGTCGAGATCAACCCCGGTCGGTGACGGGCCCTCGAAGGTCTCGTCGAGGAGGCCGAGATCCTCCTTCTGCTGGAGTACCCGCAGGACCGATCGATCGATGAGGGCGATGTCGACCACCCCGGACTTGATGGCAGCCTTGAGCGGCTCGACGTAGGCGTCTCCCGTGGGGAGTTCGACATCGATGCCCGCGAGGAGCGCAAGCGCGGCGGCCTCGCCAAGGTCGGCGGCGATGCCGTGGAGGAGGTGAAGGAAGGCGACGCCGAAGTAGTCGGCAACCAGCACGCCGTCGAAGCCCCATCGGTCTCGAAGAAGTTCGGTAAGGAGAGCCCCATTCGCCGCCACGGGAAGTCCGTCGATCTCGGTGTACGCGTGCATGACGCTACGAACGTTGGCGTCTTTAACGGCCATCTCGAAGGGCGGGAGGAGGACATCGGCGAGCTCCCGGCGCCCCATGCTCACGGGGCCAAAGTTGCGCCCAGCGCGAGAGGCCGAATAGCCGGCGAAGTGCTTGACGGTGGCATGCACGCCTGCGCCCTGAAGGCCCCGCACGAAGGCGCAACCGACCGTTCCGACGACGTAGGGGTCCTCGCTGATGCACTCGTCGACGCGACCCCAGCGGGGATCCCGGATGACGTCGAGCACAGGCGCGAGTCCCTGATGGATTCCGAGTGCGCGCATCGACTCGCCGATGGCGGAAGCCATCTCTTGGACCGTGTCCGGATCGAAGGCTGCACCCCACGCGAGGGGCGTGGGGAAGGTCGCACACTTCCACGCGGCGAGACCGGTGAGGCACTCCTCGTGGACGATGGCGGGGATCCCGAGCCGCGTTCCTGTCACGAGACCCCGCTGGAACTCCCAGAGCCACGCCGCGCGTTCGTCGGCGTCGTACGGACTCGTTCCGTACACCCGCGTCAGGTGACCTAGCCCGTTAACACTCGCTTCCTCGATGCCATCGCCGTGCCGAATCTCGCCCTGGAGGGGCGCGACAACGTCGCCCGCCTCGTCCTGCCAGAAGCCGACAAGCTGCGCGAGTTTCTCATCGAGGGTCATCTGGGCGAGCAACGTCTCCGCCCGGCGGACCGCCGTATCCGCCGACATCGCGAGCCCTAGCCCTTGACCGCGCCGGTGAGACCTTCGACGATCCGCCTCTCCATGAAGATGAAGAAGATCAACGCAGGAATCATGGACAGGGAGGTGTACGCCATGATCGCCGTCATGTCCGAGGCGTACTGGCCCTTGAAGGCCGTCACGCCAAGAGGCAGTGTCATGGAGGCCTGGTCACCTGTAAGCAGGAGGAGCGGCAGCAGGTACGAGTTCCAGCTTCCGATGAACGCGAGGACGCCCACGGTCACCATTCCGGGGCGCGCGAGCGGCAGGAGTATCCGCCAGAAGTAGCCGACGCGCGTCACGCCATCGATGAAGGCCGCCTCCTCGAGCTCCTTGGGGAGAGCCGCGATGAAGGGCCGCATGATGATGATCGTCACGGGAAGCGCGAACGCTATCTGGGGGAGAATCAGGCCGAAGTAGTTGCCGATCAGGTTCAGGTCGTGGAGCATCAGGTACAGCGGGAGGATGGCCACCGTGAGCGGGAACATCAGCCCCGTCGCGAAGACGATGTAGAGCCCCTCACGCCCCTTGAAGCGGTAGCGCGCGAGCGGATACGCCGCCATGGTTCCCAGCACAACCACGCCGAGCGTCGTCGCGATGGCGACGAAGGTCGAGTTGCCGAGCTGCCGCCAGAACAGGCTCTTGCCTAGGATGCCCCCGTAGTTCTTCCAGAGGAGGGGATTCGGGAAGCCAGCGGGATCCGAAGTGAACTGGTGAAGGTCGCGGAAGCCACCCAGAATCAGGTAGGCAATCGGCCCGAGCGTGAGGGCCACGCCGACCAACGCGATCCCGATGGAGATGTAGGTCGACGCCTCGCGGCTCATGCCCGACTTCATGAAGAACTCGCGATAGCGGGTCCAGAGGCTGCGCTTGTGGGAGCGGGAGGCTCCGGGCTTGCGTGTATCCGTCTTGAGAGTCACGTCGTCACCTTAATTCTGCGCTTGGGCGGAGTTGTCGCGGCGCAGGATGAAGTACATATACGCCATGGCGGCGACCATGGAGACCAGGAACATGATCACGGCGATCGCGCTCCCGTATCCAAAGTCGTTCCGGTAGAAGCCCTTGTCCATCATGTATGAGGCGACGGTCGAGTACTGGCCGACCGTTCCACCACGGTTCAGGACCCACACCATGTCGAACAACTGGATAGATCCGATGATGGACAGGAAGGCCCAGATGCGAATGGTCGGGCCGATGAGCGGGATGTTAATGCGCCGCTGAACCGTCCACCAATTCGCGCCGTCGATAGACGCGGCCTCCTGAAGTTCCGCGGGCACTCCTGAGAGGCCGGCGAGGAAGAGAATGATCGCGAGTCCGAGGTACTTCCACGTGATGACGAAGAAGACCATCCAGAAGCCCCACCGCGTGTCTTCGAACCAGCCTCCCGAGGGTGGATGGAGACCGACGCCTTCGACCAACTTGGTCGCGATGCCGTTGGGGTCGAGGATGACGAACCACATAACGCCGGTGATGACCTCGCTGAGGACATACGGCGCGAAGATGATGGTGCGGACGAAGCCTCGTCCGACGAACTTCCGGTTGAGCATGAGCGCGACGAGGAGCGCGAGAGGCAGCTGGATTGCCATCGACAGCGCAATGATCGCGAAGTTGTGACTGAGCGCGGTGAGGAACGGGTCCGTGTATGCGGTCTTGAAGATGCCCTCGCCGAAGAGGGCGCGCCGGTAGTTGTCGAGCCCGATGAAATCGGCATCGCCGAACTGCTCGACGCCATTCCACTTGTAGAAGCTGTACCGCACCGCCGAGGCGACGGGGTACACCACGAACACCAGGAACAGCGCGAGCGCCGGTCCGACGAAGAGTGTTACCTCGGCCCACTTGCGGGCTTTCGAGCCGTCTCTGCGTGAAGTTTTCGGGCCGTCAGGGCGGGACCCCGCCGCCGACGCTTTCGCGCCGGCGACGGGGTCCTTGCCCTTGCCCGAGGCTGCCGTGATTGTCACGCCAGTGCCTCGCTTTCCTAGGGCTGGGATCGTGCCTACTGAGTTGCGGCGGCCGCCGTCATGAGATCAACGACGCCCTGGGCAGTCCCAGAACCGGCGAAGATCGCGACGATACCGTCGTTCATCGCTCCACCCACGTTGGTACCGAGGGCGGTGTCGAGCCAGAGCTGCGTGTAGGCAGCGGTGCCTGCGACGGCAGCGATTTCCTGCATGACCGGGCTCGAGACTGCGTCAGCAGCATTCGGGTTTGCCGGAAGGCCTGCACCCGGAACTGCGGCGTAGCCCTTCTGGACGGCCGTCGACGAGAGGTACGCCAGGAAGTCGGCGCACTCCGCAGGAGCGTCCTTGTAGCACGCGAATCCGTCACCGCCACCAAGCGCAGCCGTGGGGTCGCCCTTGCCACCGCTGGTCGCGGGAACCGCGAACCAACCAAGGTCGTCCTCGATGGCCTGCTTCGCAGCGTCATCGGCGCCGAAGCCCCGGTAGACGCCGAGGTTCCAGTGACCCATGAGCTCCATCGCGGCCTTGCCCGTGGCCACGAGGCCTGCGGACGAGGTCGGAATCTGCTGAGCCTGCGTGGCCGTGTACTGAGGCTGGAACGGCTTCGTGTCGATGAACGAGATCAAGTCTTCGCCGGCCGCCAAGAAGCACGGGTCGGAGAAGTCGAGCGACTTGGCTGCGTCAGGAATGACGCCCGGGGCACAAGAACGCAGAGCGAAGTTGTACCACCAGTGTGCTGCCGGCCACTTGTCACCAGCACCGACCGAGATCGGGATGATGCCAGCGTCCTTGAGCTTCTGGACAGCGACACCGAGCTCGTCGAACGTCGTGGGCTCGCTGGTGATGCCAGCCTCTTCGAAGAGCGACTTGCGGTACCAGATGCCCTCGACACCGAACGTGTACGGCACGCCGTACGCGACTCCGTCAACCGTCCACGGAGCCACGCCACCGCCGAGGTCGGCGATCGCGTCCGGGATAACTGCGGAAAGGTCCATCAGGTAACCTGCGTCAACCTGCTGGACCATCTCGCCGCCGCCCCACGCCTGGAAGATATCCGGGGCGTCGCCCGACTGCAAGGCAGCCGGAATGCGGGTGCGCTGGAGGTCGTTCGTCTCGATCTGCTCGATCTTGAAGGTGACATTGGGGTGCATCGCGGTGTAGTCGTCCGCAACCTTCTGCCAGTAGTCGCCAGTCGGGTTGTCCCCATTGTCGCTGGCAATGTTGTTGTGCCACCACGTCAACGTGACGGGTGCCGCCACCGTATCCGTGGGGGACGCACTCGTTGTTTCATCATCGCTGCCGCACGAGGCAAGCAGCATTGCCGCGGATGCGGCAAGTGCGGTGAGGGCAACAGCCCTCTTCTTGTTCGCCATTGTGTTCCTTTCAGTCTTCGTTGACTCCGCCGAACATCCGCAGTCTGGCAGGCACGACCGTCAGACGTCAAACGATTTCGATAACGTTTTTGACAAGAAGCGGTAGCATTCCGGCATGGACCTTCCTACGCGGGTAACGCTCGCCGATGTCGCAGCTCGGGCCGGCGTCTCACTCGCGACCGTCTCCAAAGTGGCGAACGGAAGGTATGGAGTCGCGCCAGCGACGGCGCTTCGTGTCCAGGAAGTCATTGACGAGCTGGGGTATGCCGGGCACCTCGGCGCGATGAGCCTCCGGAGCTCGCGGACCAACGTACTGGGCGTCCTGCTCTCGGAGTTCGAGCCGTTCAGCCTCGGCCTTCTTCGCGGGATGTCCGCGGCCGTGTCGAGCAGCGGGTACGACCTCATGGCCTTCACCGGTGGAGGTAAGAGCGGCTGGGAGCGCCGCTCGCTCGCGAGGCTCGGCGGCACGCTCATCGATGGAGCCATTCTCGTGACGCCCACGGTCCTCGGGCCGCAAGCCACCGTTCCCATCGTCGCGGTCGACCCGCACTACGGCCCCGCCCAGATCCCCACCGTTGACGCCGACAGCTACTCCGGTGCCAAGTTGGCCACCGCGCATCTCATCGGACTCGGCCACGAGCGCATCGGCTTCCTCGGTGGGCGCGAGGACCTCGAGTCGGCCCATCTTCGCGAGGCGGGCTTCCGTGAGGCCATGGCCGACGCGGGGATCGCCGTCAACGAGAGGCTCGTCCGGCCGACGGGCTTTCAGCCGCAGGTCGCCGGAGTGGAGGCGCGCGCCATCCTGTCCCTCCCGGAACCGCCGACTGCGATCTTCGCCGCGAACGACATCACGGCCGAGAGAGCCATCGCGGCCGCCCAGTCCCTGGGCCTTTCTGTGCCCGCCGATGTGTCGGTCGTTGGCTTCGACGACATTCCAGAGGCCGCGTTGTACGACCCGCCCCTCACGACCGTGCGCCAGCCTCTTGGAGAGATGGGCGAGGCCGCCATGGCCATGCTCCTCAATCTTCTCGGTGGCGTGGACGGTTCGATCCACGTGCGTCTCCCCGTCGAACTCGTCGTCCGCGACTCGTGCGCGCCGCCCCGATCGTAGGGCGCCGCCCCGCACCCCACTAGACTCGGCGCATGGCATCGATTGAGCGCTCGGACGTTGCGCGCCTCGCCGCCCTCGCCCGCATCGACGTGACCGAAACCGAACTTGACCGACTCTCGGGGCAACTCTCCGCGATCGTCGAGGCCGTCGCCCAGGTCGCGCAGGTGGCGGGAGACGATGTGCCCGCGACGTCTCACCCGATTCCCATGGCGAACGTGGTCCGGCCGGATGTGATCCGTCCGTCGCTCACGCAGGAGGAGGCGCTCTCGGGCGCCCCGAGCGCCGAGGACGGTAGGTTCCGCGTTCCGCAGATCTTGGGGGAGGAGGCGTGACGGACGACCTCACTCGCCTCTCGGCCCGTGCCCTGGCCGACGCCCTTGCGTCCGGCGAGGCAACCTCCGTCGCCGCCACCCAAGCGGCACTGGATCGCATCGCCGCCGTCGACGGCGTCGTCCACGCCTTCCTTCACGTGGATGCCGGCGGCGCCCTCGAGACGGCCGCGGCCGTCGACGCCGATCGAGTGGCAGGCAAGGAACTCCCCCCACTTGCGGGTGTACCTATCGCCGTCAAGGACGTCCTCGTCACGCGGGGCCTTCCGACGACTGCGGGCTCCCGCATCCTCGAGGGCTGGGTCCCGCCGTATGACGCGACCGTGACGAGTCGGCTCCGCGAGGCACGCATGCCGATACTCGGCAAGACGAATATGGACGAGTTCGCGATGGGCTCGTCGACCGAGCACTCGGGATTCGGCCCGACCCACAACCCGTGGGACCTCGACCGCATCCCCGGCGGCTCGGGCGGGGGCTCGGCCGCGGCGCTCGCCGCGTGGGAGGCGCCGCTCGCGATCGGCTCGGACACCGGCGGCTCGATCCGCCAGCCCGCCGCCGTCACCGCGACCGTTGGGGTCAAGCCCACGTACGGCGGAGTGAGCCGCTACGGTGTCATCGCCCTCGCGTCGTCCCTCGATCAGCTCGGCCCGTGCGCGCGCACGGTCGAGGACACGGCCTTGCTCCACGAGGTCATGGCCGGACACGATCCCATGGATGCGACCTCACTGGACGAGCCGGTGCCGCCCGTCGTCGAGGCCGCACGTCGAGGACGCGAGGACGGCTTGAAGGGCGTCAAGATCGGCGTGGTTACCGAGCTCGGAGGCGAGGGCTTCCAGGCCGGAGTCTCCCAGCGCTTCGCGGAGTCACTCGATCATCTTCGCGCCGCCGGAGCCGAGATCGTCGAGGTCTCGTGCCCGAGCTTCGCGTACGCCCTCGCGGCCTACTACCTCATCCTTCCCTCCGAGGCCTCGTCCAACCTTGCCAAGTACGACGCCGTGCGATTCGGTCTCCGTGTCGACGACGGGGGCGAGACCATCGAGAGGGTCATGGCGGCGACGCGAGCGAAGGGCTTCGGCGACGAGGCCAAGCGCCGCATCATCCTGGGGACCTACGCGCTGAGCGCCGGGTACTACGACGCGTACTACGGCTCGGCGCAAAAGGTGAGGACGCTGGTTCAGCGCGACTTCGCCGCGGCCTTCGGGGCGGCCGACGTCCTCGTCTCGCCCACGTGCCCGACCACGGCGTTCAGGCTCGGCGAGCAGCTCGACGATCCGCTCACGATGTATCTCAACGACGTCGCAACCATCCCCGCGAACCTCGCGGGGATCCCCGGAATGTCGCTGCCCGCGGGCCTCGCGCCCGAGGACGGCCTCCCCGTCGGATTCCAGATCCTGGCCCCGGCGCGCGCCGACGATCGCCTCTACCGGGTGGGCGCGGCGCTGGAACGGGCGCTCGACGCGGAGCGGGGAGTGCCCTTGCTTGAGTCCGCCCCCGAATTGGCGCTGTCGAAAGGACCGGTGGCGAAGTGAGCGCCGCGGAGCAGAAGGTGTTGGCATACGAGGAGGCCCTCGAGGCATTCGACCCCGTTTTCGGTATCGAGGTCCACGTGGAGCTGAACACCAAGACGAAGATGTTTTGCGGATGCGCCAACGAGTTCGGCGGCGAGCCGAACACCCAGGTCTGCCCCGTCTGCATCGGCCTGCCAGGCTCCATGCCCGTCACCAACGAGAAGGCCGTCGAAAGCGCGATCCGCCTCGGCCTCGCCCTCGGCTGCTCCATTCGCGAGTCCAGCCGCTTCGCGCGGAAGAACTACTTCTACCCCGACCTCGCGAAGGACTACCAGATCTCCCAGTACGACGAGCCGACCTCGTACGAGGGCTCGCTCGATGTCGTCCTTGACGACGGAACGGTCGTGACGATCGGGATCGAGCGCGCGCATATAGAAGAGGACGCGGGCAAGAACACCCACGTGGGCGGTTCTGGTGGCATCCAGGGCGCCAGCCACTCCCTCGTCGACTACAACCGCGGGGGTGTCCCGCTCGTCGAGATCGTCACGAAGCCGATCGAGGGCACCGGGCTCAGGACCGCCGAGGTGGCCCGCGCGTACGTCGCAACCATCCGCGACATCGTCAAGGCGCTCGGGATCTCCGACGGCCGCATGGAGCAGGGCTCGCTCCGCGCCGACGTCAACCTGTCGCTCCGCGCTAAGGCGGCACCGGGCGAGGACCAGAGCGCGATCCCCTTCGGTAAGCGCTCGGAGACCAAGAACGTCAACTCGTTGCGTGCGATCGAGCGCGCCATTCACCACGAGGCGGGCCGCCAGGCCGCGCTCCTGAGCGCAGGCAAGCCCGTCGTCCAGGAGACGCGCCACTGGCACGAGGACACGAACTCGACGACGCCCGGCCGGTCCAAGGAGGAGGCGGAGGACCCCGTGGAGCCCTCCCGCGAGTGGGTCGAGGAGCTCCGGGCGACGCTCCCCGAGCACCCCGCCAAGCAGCGCGCGCGCCTTCAGACCGACTGGGGTTTCAGCGACCTAGAGATGCGCGACGTGATTGCGGCCGACGCCGTCAGCCTGATCGAGGAGACGGTCGCGGCCGGGGCCGCTCCTCCGTCGGCGCGCAAGTGGTGGATGGGCGAACTGGCGCGAACGGCGAACGAGACCGATCGCGCGCTGCCGGAGCTCCCGATCACCCCTGCGCAGATAGCCGAGCTTCAGTCGCTCGTGGACTCGGGCGCGCTCAACGACAAGCTCGCGCGCCAGGTGCTCGAGGGCGTGCTCGCCGGCGAGGGATCGCCCGCCGCCGTAGTCGAGGCTCGCGGCCTCGCCGTCGTCAGCGATGACTCCGCGCTCGAGGAGGCCGTCGACGCGGCGCTCGCCGCCCAGCCTGATGTCCTCGCGAAGATCAAGGACGGCAAGGTCGCCGCGGCAGGCGCCATCGTCGGAGCCGTCATGAAGGCGACCAAGGGCCAGGCCGACGCGGGCCGGGTCAGGGAAATCATCCTGCAGCGCGCGGGCGTCGGCTGACGGGCGGGTCGCCGGGAGTGGCGGCGTTCTCGCGTCCGCGCGGCGATAGCCTCGCGGCGCTGCCTCCGAGCCGCCTCAGGCGTTCGACGGGGCGTCGGTACGCGCATTCCGGTCGGGCAGCACCCCTGCCGTCGACGAGTGCCGGAAGTCTGAAGGATCCCGACGCCCATGGTCTGCAGGGACGATCACAGCCTCCTGGCAGACAGCCAGTGCCGGGAGGGCCCCACAAAACCGCACCCACGGTCTGCAGGCGCGCCCGGCGCGGCCGCACCGGGCACGGCGGACGCGGAGACGCCAACGGCGAGGGCGAGGGGAGCCAAGTGCCCGGGTATGGCCCAGAACCAGAGCTGCGCGCACCCACGAGGGCGGGACACCCGAGAACGGAGGCATCGTCGCGGGTCCACGCGAGCGATCCCTCGTCCGCCGGGCTGGCGTTCACGGCGTCAGCCCGGGGTCGCCAGCGTGACCTCGGCCGTCCCGGTCGTTCCCGCGCGAACGGTGACCGTCGCGTTCGCGCCGTCCGGCGCGGTGACGCGGTACTCACCGCCGAAGCCCTCCACGGTGACCCGGGCGTCGGCGTCCGTCACCATCCCCGTCGGCGCGAGCCACCACTCGCCGCGGATCAGCTCACGAAGCGCGTCGTACGCGGGCTTGGGGGTGCCGTCCAGGCGGACGACGCCCGACGGGGCGCCGAGCCACGAGCCCTCGTCGGTGAGGCCCCAGTACGTGAGCGACTCGACCGCCGGGTGGGCGACGACGGTGCGGTAGTGGCGCAGGATCTCGTCGGCCTGGCGCTCCTCACCCTCGGGCGTGGTCGGCCACGAGGGGATCTGATAGTCGTTGAGGTCCACGATCTCGGGGGGCATGAGGTCGCCCGAGAGGAGCGTGGTCTCGGTCATCTGGACGGGGAGTCCGAAGCGACCGAAGCGTTCGAGGATGTCCCAGATCGCGTCCTCGCCGCGGAACCCCTGGTGCATGTGGGTCTGCACGCCGATCGCGTCGATCTGGATCCCCGCGGCCAGGCACTCCTCGATGAGGTGCTCGTAGTCCTCGCTGAGGTCGAAGTCGTTGAGGACGAGCCGGGCGGCCGGGTTCGCGGCCCGTGCCGTTTCGAACGCCATGCGCACCATCTCCACGCGGCCCTTGGTCTGCGCGAGGCGCGTGACCGCGTTCTCCTCCGCGGTGAAGACCGGAAGGATGACCGCCTCGTTGATCGCGTCCCACAGGTCGATGACGCCCGCGAAGTCCGTGACCTCCCGCGTGATCCTTGCCCGGATGGTCGCCTCCACCTCTGCGTCGTCGAGCGGCATGAGCCACTGCGGGGCGAGCGTGTGCCACAGGAGGGGGTGGCCCTTGACGGTCGCGTCCCGTTCGACGAACCAGCGGGCCGTCGCGAGGATGCGCGCCGTGTCCGGGCGATCACGCGTCCCTTCGAAGCCGCGCCAGTAGAAGGGGAGCGTTGCATGGTTGTACACGCCGAACCACAGGTCCGCGAGGCTTTGGGCACTCTCGGCGGACGCGCCCCCGAAGACGTTGTCGCCCCCGCCGGTCTCGTTGTTCGCGAGGGCGACGAAGTCGAATCCGATGTTGCCGAACCCGAACTCGTGGCGTACCTGCTCGATCGTGACGGCCGCGTTCGCGAGGGGTGCGCCGTCCGCGCCGGTCAGGGTCACGGTGGTGGAGCCGACACGGTGGCTCGTACTGGTTGGCTTGCTGTCATGTGTGCTCATGGACTGATCGTAGGACGCGGTGGGGTGACCCAGCGTGGGTGCGTGCAAGACTGGCGTCGTGCTCACCGTGTCCGTCCCTTCTCGAGAGATTGCCGACGCCCTGGGAGACATGGGCGACGACGTTCGGGTGGTCGTGTGGGACCCGAAGGACGCGGACGCACCCGAGGACCACGCAGACGAGATCGCGCTGGCGTGCCTGCCGCACTACACGGGGGGCGCGCGCCTCTACGCACGCCTCGGCGCCCTGCCGAACC
>CAZTJX010000018.1:13592-14217 GCA_964613755.1 uncultured Demequinaceae bacterium
GCGTCATCCAGATCCCCTCCGCTGGGTACGAGCACGCCCTGCCGTTCGTCCCCGAGGGCGTTGCGCTCGCGAACGCGCGCGGGGTCCACGACACGCGAACGGCCGAGTTTGCGCTCGCGCTCGCGCTCGCGAGCCAGCGCCTCCTCGATCGCTTTGTGCGCGCCCAGGATCGAGGCGAGTGGGCGCCCGAGTTTTTCACGCCGAGTCTCGCCGACCGTCGCGCGCTTGTCATCGGTTACGGGAGCATCGGCTCGGCGATTGGTTCGCGCCTCCGAGCGATGGAGGTTGAGGTGAGAGGAGTGGGCCGCTCGGCGCGCACCGCGCCCGACGGCACCGCCGTCCATGCGGTTTCCGACCTCGCCTCGCTGCTGCCCCAGGCCGAGATCGTCTTCCTCGTGACGCCCCATGACTCCTCGACGGACAAGATCGCCAACGCCGCGTTCTTCGCCGCTATGCCGGACGGCGCGCTCTTCGTCAACGTAGGCAGGGGCGCGTGCGCGGATACGGACGCGCTCGTCGCGGAGTGCGCGTCGGGGCGGCTCCGCGCGGCGCTCGACGTCATCGACCCCGAACCCCTCCCGCCGAACCATCCGGCGTGGACCACGCCCGGAATGATCATCGCGCC
>CAZTJX010000019.1:0-14190 GCA_964613755.1 uncultured Demequinaceae bacterium
TGCAGTGAGGTCGGAAAAGTCGAATTTCTGAATGGAGCTGGCCATAGTCCCCTCCCAGGGCTCCGGGCGCGCTGCGGCGGTCTCCGCATTGGGGTCAGCCTATGTCGGACGGCCGATCGCCACACCTCCGTTCGGTCGTCCGTCCGTCCGGGGAGGAACTTGCCCGTCCGCTAACTCTGTGTTACAAAGTTTGTATGGCAGAGTTACATCGCGAGCGCGCGCCGCGAGGCACGGGAGACCCCGGGCTCGACGGGCTCGAGCGTGCCAACTACCGCCTCGCCCTCTCGGACGGAATCCTCGACCTCGGAGTCGGGCTCATGTTCCTGGGGATGGCGGCCGTATGGCTCCTTGCCGAAAACCTCGCCGGCCTCGCCGCCATCGTTCCCGCGGCATTCATCGTGCCCATGCTCGAGATCCGACGCCGGATGACGGAGGCGCGTGGTGGGTACGTGCAGTTCACGGCCGCGCGACGCGCCTCCGAGCGAGCCACCCTCCGGGGGATGCTCCTCCTGGGGATTGGCTTCCTCGCCGCCGCGGTCGTCACCTACTTCCTGGTTCGACGCGGCGGGTCGAGTGCGGGCTTGACCTCCGTTTCGGCCGGGCTGCCGGGGCTCCTCATCGCCCTGCCCCTTGCGCTCGGGGCCGCGCTCAGTGGCTTAATCCGCGTCAAGGTGTACGCGCTCGTCGCGCTCGCGACGTCCGCGATCGTCGTCGCTCTCGAAGCCAACCCCGGATGGTCCCTCCTCGCCACCGGGGTCGCCATGCTGGGCACCGGCGTCCCCCTGCTCGTCCGTTACCTCCGGAAGAATCCCCTACCGAACCGCGATGCGGCATGACAGGCGCGCCGCTCGGCGAGCTTGATCGCTTCGTCCACGAGCCAGCCCGCCTCGCCATCCTCGTGACACTCGCGATCGTCGAGGAGGCGGACTTCGTCTACCTCCAGCGCCGGACGGGCCTGACCGCGGGGAACGTCGCGTCGCACGCGAGCCGCCTCGAGGAGGCGGGCTACCTCGCCGTGGACAAGGGCACGGGCGGGCCTCGGCGTCGCACCGTCTACCGCCTCACAGAGGCGGGACACGAAGCGCTCGCGTCCTATCGGCGCGCGATCTCGGCGCTGTTGGGACTGTAGGCGGTCGGCGCGGCGCGGCCACGCGTTGCATTACCTTGTACCTCTATGTATCGTGGTTCTATGCACATAGCCAAGGACCTCGTCGCGGCGTCCGCATCGCCCATGGTGTTGGGCATCCTCGCGGGCGGCGAGAGCTACGGCTACGCCATCCTGGGCCGGGTACGCGAACTGAGCGGCGGTCACCTCGAGTGGACTGACGGCCTGCTCTACCCCCTCCTGCATAGGCTCGAGGAACAGGAACTCGTCGAGGCAACGTGGGGCGCGTCCGAGACTGGGCGCAAACGCAAGTACTACCAGATCACAGCCAGGGGACGCGACTCGCTCGCCGAGCACAAGAACCAGTGGCGAGCCGTCACGGAGGCCCTACGCGCTACGTGGGGAGGCGTCGCCGAGGCGGCGGCGTGGACCACGCGTCCCGGGATGGCGACGTGAAGACGTCCGACGCCGAGGCCGGCTTCGAGGCCCAGATCGCGCAGTGGCGGGAGTTCATCCTCCGGCGGAGAGGCATGAGTTCGGCCGACGCGGACGAACTCGAGTCGCACCTGCGGGACCAGGCCGCCGACCTCCAGGCCTCAGGACTCGCACCGGACGAGGCGTTTCTCGTGGCGGTGAAGCGGCTCGGGGCCCAAGATGAGATCTCGCGCGAGTTCGCGCGCGTCCACTCCGATCGCCTGTGGAAGCAGCTCGTACTCACCGGCACCGGAGGCGGCGGGGAAGGATCGGACCGGGCGCGCCTCGAGCCGTGGATCGTCCTCGGTCTCGCCGCTCTCGCGGCCGTGGCGATCAAGCTCCCGTCCGCGTTCGGACAGAGCGTGAGCGACCCGTCGGTCTTCTACTACCGCAACGCGTCGCTCTTCTTCCTGCCCCTCCTCGCGGCCTACTTCGCGTGGAGGCGCCGCGCGTCTGGCCGCACCATCGGCGTCCTCGTCGCCTCGTTCGTCGTCGGGGGCATCCTCGCCAACGCGTACCCCTTCACCTCGGAGGGGCAGACGGAGATCCTGACCGCCGTGCACCTGCCCATCGCGCTGTGGCTCGTCGTGGGAGTCGCGTTCGCAGGCGGCGAGTGGCGCTCGCATGCCAAGCGCATGGACTTCATCCGCTTCACGGGCGAGTGGGTCATCTACATAAGCCTCATCGCGCTGGGAGGCGGAGTCTTCACGGGTATCACCGTGGGCGCCTTCTCTCTGTTCGACGTGGACGCGTCCGCGTTCGCCGGCGAGTGGCTCCTCCCCTGTGGCGCGATGGGCGCGGCCATCGTCGCGGCGTGGCTCGTCGAGGCCAAGCAGGGGGTCATCGAGAATCTCGCACCCGTGCTCACCAAGATCTTCACACCGCTCTTCGCGGCGCTCCTCGCCGCGCTCATCGTGACGATCCCGCTCACATGGACGGGCGAGCCGATCGACCGCGACGCGCTCATCGTGCTCGATCTGGTCCTGGTGCTTGTTCTCGGACTCGCGCTCTACGCCATCTCCGCTCGCGGGCCCTCGGATGCCCCCGGGCTCTTCGACCGCCTCCAGTTCGCCCTCGTCGTCTCGGCACTCGTGGTCGATGCGTTCGTCCTGGCAGGGATCCTCGGCCGAATTGGGGAGTACGGCTTCACGGCGAATCGTGTCGCGGCGCTGGGCGAAAACCTCGTGCTGCTCATCAACCTCGCGTGGGCCGCGTGGCTCGCCCTCGGATTCCTCCGGCGACGCCGAACCCTCGCCGCGACCGGACGCTGGCAGACCTCCTACGTGCCCGTCTACCTGCTCTGGGCCGTCGCGGTCGTCGCGCTCTTCCCTCCGCTCTTCTCCTTCGCGTAGGAGGCCACGCGCGACGCTCCTCCCCATCCACCCTCAGGCTCGGCGCTGAAGGCGGATCTTCGCCTCACCGTGTGATGAACGCAACCCCCGCTCGCCCGACCCATAACGGTGCAAACCCTTATCGTGGGGACATGTCCCGCTCCGGCATTGTCATCGTGACCGATAGCGCCGCCGCGCTCCCCTCAACCCTGCAATCGAAGTACAACATCGTCGTCATTCCACTCATGCTGGAGATTGACGGCTCGGTCTTCACCGAGGGGGTCAACATCAGTCCTCCCCGGGTGGTCGCGGCGCTCCTCGCGGGCTCGCGGGTTCGGGCCCTTGAGCCGCCGGCGGGGGAGATCGGCCGCATTTACCGGCAATTGGTTTCCGAGGGAGCGGAGCACATCATCTCCGTTCACGTCTCGAGCGAGATCCACTCCGTCGTCGACTACGCGAGAGAGGCGGCGGGCTTCTCCGCCGTCCCCGTCGATGTGATCGACACCCGGACGATCAGCATGGGACAGGGCTTCGCGGCGCTCGCCGCGGGGGCCCAGGTGGTCGCCGAGCACGACGCTGGGGCCGCTGCGGAGGCGGCGAGGGCGACCGCGGCGTCAAGCACGGTTCTCATGACCGTGGAGACCCTCGAATACGCACACCGCGATGGTCGAGTTCCCGGCGCCGTTCGCGCCGTCGCGGACACCCTCCACATGCGCCCGCTCCTGGAACTCAAGGACGGGAAGATTACCCGTGTCGGCGGCGCGCGCAACACGGAGCCCGCCCGCCAGGAAGTGAAGCTCCGCATAGAGAAGTACGTGGCAACCCTGGCGAGGCCCGTCGTCGCCGTCGCCCTCGTCGGCGGGAGCGCGCTTGAGGCCGGACTCGGGGTCACGACGCACGGCCCCATGATGGAGGTATCGCCCGGAGCAAGCCTTAGCGCTCACGCCGGCCCGGGCACCTACGTCGTCGCAGCCGCGGACATGCCCGCCGACGCTCCCGGCGAGTTCTAGCCGAACCTCCCGGCGAGTTCTGGCCGACGCTCCCGGCGCCCCGCGCCGCCACCGTTCGCCCGTCGCCCTCCTGGCGAGCGAGCCCGTGCTGCGACCAACCTCACCTTTCCCTCCGGGCGCGGCGCGGCGCGAAGCGACATAGGTTGGACGTATGGGTGTTCCCACCGTCGCCGTCGTCACCGACTCGGCCGCGTCCCTGTCAACCGAGCTCATCGACGAGTTCGGGGTCGTCGTGATTCCCGTCCACCTCCGGATCGGAAACGAGTCGTTCCTCGATATCGACAAGGCGTCTGACGCTCGGGTGAACGCCGCCCTGAACGCCCACGCCGTCGTGACCTCCGCCGCGGCGACTCCCGCGGAGATCGCCGCCGTCTACAGGAACGTGGCGCGCTCCGGAGCCGAATCGATCGTCTCTATTCACGTGTCCTCCGAGTACTCCACCATGCTTGAGAACGCCAGAGAGGCGGCGACCCGGTCGCCTATTCCGGTCACATTGGTCGACGCGGGAACGACCGCCATGGGCCAGAGCCTCATCGTGCTCGGCGCCGCCTCCCTCGCCGCGGTAGGACGCTCTGCGGACGAGGTCGCGGGTGGGGCGCTCGCCGTGGCTCGATCGTGCCGATTCCTGTTCACGGTGGAGAGCCTGGAACACCTTCGGCGCGGCGGACGCGTGTCGGCGATGATCAGCGCCGTCGGCTACCTCTTCAACATCCGGCCCGTGGTATCGATCCACGACGGCGAGACGACGGTCGTTGACCGGGTGTACAAGGTCGAGAGGGCCCGAGTGGTCATCGGCTCCTCGATGGAACTCTACGCATCAACCCTCGCTCATCCCGCCGCGTGCATTGGCACCACCGCGGGAACCGCCGTGGACAAAGGGCTGACGTTCTCGATACGCGGACCGGTCCTTGAGGTCGCCGTGGGCGGCAGCCTCGCGACACACGTGGGACCGGGTACGTGCGGCGTCGCCGTCGCGGACATACCCCCGGAGTTCGCGGAGGCGCTCCGCGCGCGCGGGGCCGGAAAGGACGCCTAGGCGAGCCCCTCGACAAAGGCGGTCACATGCGCGTTCACCTGCTCGGAGTCCACAAGGAATCCGTCGTGACCCACATCCGAGTGGACGGTCTTGACGCCATCCGAACCGGGCAGGTGTGCGTCGAGGAGTTCCGCGTTTCCCACGGGGTAGAGCCGATCCGAATCCACCGCAATGACGAGCGCGGGAACGTCGATCGAGGCGAGTGCTTTCTCCACGCCGCCGCGCTCGCGCCCGACATCGTGACCGAGGATCGCCTCCGTAAGGCGGACGTAGGTGTTGGCGTCGAAGCGTCGCGCGAGCTTGTCGCCGTGATGCTCGAGGTACGACTGAACCGCGAACCGTCCTCCTCCGCCGAGGGGGTTCTCGCCCCCCTGGAACGACCGTCCGAAGCGTGCCGAGAGCTCTCCCTCGGACCGATACGTCGCGTGTGCGATCATCCTGGCGATCCCGAGCCCCACGTGAGGCCCGTCATCGTCCGCCGCGTCGTAGTAGTCGCCGCCGCGGAACCTTGGATCGGCCCCAATCGCAGCGAGCTGTGGTGTCGCCCAGGCGATCTGGTCGGCCGTGGTGGCGGCCGTGGCGCCCTCGACCGCGAGAGCGCGCACGCGCCCCGGTGCCATCAGCGCCCACTCGAGCGCGCGCATGCCGCCCATTGACGGACCAAGCACGAGCTTCCACGACGCGACGCTCAGGTGATCCGCGAGAGCGATCTCGGCCCGCACCATATCGCGAAGCGTGATGTACGGGAAGTGGGACCCCCACGGCCCCCCCGTGCGGGGGTCCCGCGATGCCGGGCCGGTCGTCCCCTGGCACCCGCCGACAACATTCGCACAGACGACGAAGTGTCGAGTGGTGTCGATGGGCCGACCGGGCCCGACCATGGAGTTCCACCACCCTCCCGTGTGATGACCCTCCCCCGCCGGTCCCGTGGCGTGCGAGTCTCCTGTGACGGCGTGAGCGACGTACACGGCGTTGCTACCGTCCGCGTTCAGCTCCCCCCACGTCTCATAGGCGATCCGCACGCCCGGGAGGACGCCTGACGGATCGCGTTCGAGCGGTAAGTCTCCCAGGTCGAAGAACCGGCGCCTTCCCGGCTCGTCTCCCTCCCTCCACGCGCCGGTGGCGGGGATGGGCTCGCGCCCTGCCCGCCCCGCGCGCGCGGAGGCCTCGTCGCTCTCGATCGCATCGTCGTCCACGGCCGGCCTACTTGACCGCGACCACGCCGCGCTCGGCGTTCGTGTTGATTGCCGCGAAGCCGAGCTCGAGATCGGCGAGGATGTCGTCCACGTTCTCGATGCCGACGGCGAGCCGAACGGTTCCAAGAGTCACCCCCGTCGTCGCCTGCTCGTCGGCCGTCAGCTGCGAGTGGGTCGTCGTCGCCGGGTGAATGGCGAGTGACCGGACATCGCCGATGTTGGCGACGAGCGAGTGCAGTTCAAGCGCGTCGATGAACGCCCGTGCCTTGTCCGCCCCACCTCCGACCTCAAACGCGAGCACCGCGCCCGCGCCCTTCGGCGCATACTTCGTGGCGTTCGCGTTCCAGTTCGACGACTTCAGACTCGCGTATGCGACGCTCAGCACGTCCTCACGCGCTTCGAGCCACGCGGCAACCTTCTGGGCGTTCTCGACGTGCCGCTCCACACGCAGCGAGAGCGTCTCGAGTCCCTGGGCGATGAGGAAAGCGTTGAATGGCGAGATCGCCGGTCCGATGTCCCGCAGGAGTTGCACCCGCGCCTTGAGGATGAAGGCGAGGTTGGCGCCGAAGATCCCGCCGACGCCCAGGTCCTTCGCGTACGTCAGGCCGTGATAGCTCGGATCAGGTTCGTTGTACTGCGGGAAGCGGTCCGCGAACTTCGCGAAGTCGAACGTCCCGCCGTCGACGATCGCGCCGCCGATCGCGGTGCCGTGGCCACCGAGGTACTTCGTCGCCGAGTGGACGACAAAGTCGGCACCCCACTTGAGGGGCTGCACGAGGTACGGCGTCGCGACCGTGTTGTCGATGACGAGGGGGACGCCCGCATCGTGCGCGACCGTGGCGACGCCCTCGATGTCGAGCACGTCCTGCTTGGGGTTGGAGATGGACTCGGCGAACAGAGCCTTGGTGTTGGGCCGGATCGCGGCCTTCCACTGCTCAAGGTCGTCGGGGTCGTCGACGAAGCTCACCTCGATGCCGTACTTCGGCAGCGTGTAGTGGAACAGGTTGTACGTGCCGCCATAGAGCGAGGGCGAGGAGACGATGTGCGAGCCCGCCTCGGCAAGGTTGAGGATCGCCACGGTCTCGGCCGCCTGGCCGGACGCCAGGAGGAGAGCGCCGACGCCGCCCTCAAGTGCCGCGATGCGCTCCTCAACCGCGTCCTGTGTCGGGTTACCGATGCGCGTGTAGATCGGGCCGAGCTCCGCGAGCGCGAAACGAGCCGCCGCCTGCGTGGTGTCCTCGAACACGAACGATGTCGTCTGGTAGAGGGGAAGGGCGCGGGCGCCCGTTGCCACGTCGGGTGTCTGCCCGGCGTGGATCTGCTTGGTCTCGAACGACCAGGTATCGGTAGTCATGCTGTTCTCTCTTCCTTGATGCGAGGGTTGCGTGGGAAAGGACGACGACCCGGTCACGTCAAGGAAGGACAGCACGCTGACCCGCCGAGCCCATGACAGGGCCTGCGGTTGGCACGTGCGGGGTGTGTGCCCGTCGGGGGTCTGCCGGCTCGTTCGAGCCCAGCGGGGCGCCCTTCAGGGCGCACGTCGAACGTGCGCTGGTCAGCGGCACATTCGACGGAACATGTGCGTGAGCGTAAGGCATGCCTTAGTGATCGCGCAAGTCGGCGCGCGTCACTCGCGCAGCCGAACGCAGACTTCGACCGAACCCGTCGGCCCCTCTGACCCGAACGACGGCTCGGCCGGGCGCAACTCGTACCATGAGGCCCATCGCTCGCCCCCTGATCGAGGCTCCACGTTCCAGGTGAGAGGGAAGGTTCGCGCTACCGGGTAGATTCGGGAGCGAAAAGGGGGCGGTTGCGATGAGATGGCTGCGAAGGCGAAGTCTGCTCGTCGACTACGTGGGCGCCATGGTGAATCCGGGTGATCACGGCATGAAGCCCGACCCCACGGACAAGCGGCGTGTGGGACTGCTCGAACTGACCGAGAACCTTCGCTGGGTGCCGGAGTCGGGTGAAGGCTGGTCCTTTCCCATCTCCGAGGTCAGCATCCTCTCCCCCCCGACGACGAACGGGAGGCGGCTCGACAGAGTCGACCTATCGCTCCCTGGCCTCGGTTCCGTCCGTGTGCACGCCACGATTTCCGTTGGGATCTACCCGATCACGACGTCACGCGAGATCGGGACAAGCGTGCGCGAGACCGACCGGCTACGGGGCAACCTCCTGCGGCGCGGGGCGATCGACGCGTCCGCGCCGGGCGGGACGGGATCGATCGAGGTTTCCTAGCTCGCGCCCGGTGTCGCGGTGCCCTGAATCGTCACGGCCTTGGCCCCGACGCCCTTCTCAAACCGGCCGAACTCCCAGCGGAAGATTGCGGCGAGCACGCCCCACAGACCGAGGTCGTCGATGAGGCCGACCGGGCCCACGAGGAGCTCGGGAATCGCGTCCAGGGGTGAGAGCGTATAGACGATGGTTACGACGGTCGCGATCCACGACCATGGCGAGAGCCGGTGCTTGCCGGTCAGGACGGCCTTGGCGAACTTTCCCCACATGATGACTCCTTCGAACGCGGGCAACGCCCTCCATTAGACACCGGACGGGCGAGAATCCCCGCCGAATGTGTCCAAAACGAGACCGGGCGCCGCACCTAGACGACCTCGCGCAGCTCCCCGCTGTGGACGTCGAACACGAACCCACGCACCTGATCCCGGCGTGGCACAAACGGGTTGGTGCGCACGCGCTCCAGGGACTGCCGGAGGTCCTTGTCGAGATCCTGGAAGCTCTCGGGAGACCACGACGGCTTCTGCCCCGTCTCCTCGAGGAGCTCGCCGCGAAGCTCGTCGTCCGTGAAGGTCAGCGCGCCACAGTCCGTATGGTGAACGAGGACGATCTCCTCGGTCCCGAGCTTCCTCTGGGAGATGACGAGGGAGCGTATGACGTCGTCCGTGACGACACCGCCCGCGTTGCGGATGACGTGCGCGTCGCCTATCTCCAGGCCGAGGCTCGCGAAGACGTCGAGCCGCGAGTCCATGCACGCGACGACGGCGAGCTTGAGCCGCGGGGGAAGCGGTTGGTCAGGCAGGTAGGACTTGGCGTAGTCGCGATTGCGCCCCAGCAGCCCGTCCGTGACGCCCATCGCTCGCCCCTTTCGCGGTCTCGCGGTCGGGCCCAGCCTAAACGACGACGGCCATGCCGCCGCCGAAGAATCCCTCGATGACGGCGTCGACCTGGATCTCGACCAACAGGTTTGGGGCTATGAGCGACGCCACGACCACGCACGTGGCCGCTGGCCGGATGTCCTCGAATACCTCCCGGTGCGCACGGGCCACGGCGTCGACGTCGTCGATCGACGTGATGTAGGTGACGGTGCGCGTGACATTCGCCATCGATGCTCCGGTCTGCCTCAGCGCCTCGCGTATGACGTCGAGGGCCGACACCGCCTGAACGTACGCGTCAGGGCTGTCGGCCTGCGGCGCGCGGGCCGTCGTGCCAGCGACGAAGATCTGGCCGCCGACGCGAACCGCACGCGAGTACCCGTACTCGTCCTCGTAGGAGCCACCCGAGGAGAAGGTCGTTCGCATGGAACGTAGTCTCTCACCCTCGCGGTGAACGCCTACCCCCACCCAAGTTCGTGGAGCTTGTCGTCGTCGATCCCAAAGTGGTGGGCGATCTCGTGCACGACGGTGACGGCGACCTCGTCTCGGACCTCGTCCGCGCTCACGCACATTTGCAGAGTCGGCTTCCGGTAAATGAAGATGCGATCGGGAAGGTCGCCGTGGCCCCACGCGTTCCCTCGCTCCGTCAGCGCCACTCCCTCGTACAGACCCAGCAGATCCGGCTCGTCAGCCGGGGCGTCGTCCTCCACGAGGACGACGACGTTGTCCATGAGATCCGCCAACTCGTCCGGGATCTGATCGAGCGCGTCGGCCACCGCCTCCTCGAACTCCTCGCGCGACATGTGGACCATCCCGCCATTGTGTCGCGACCGGGCGCAACTTGGTGATTAAGCATCGCGCCTCGTAGGATGTGTCAGGTCCGTGGCGCCGGGAAATGGGGCGTCAGCAAGCCCCCATCGTCTAGCGGCCTAGGACGCCGCCCTTTCACGGCGGTAGCACGGGTTCGAATCCCGTTGGGGGTACGAGGAGAGTACTCGAGATCGGTGGAGGGGAATCCCACCAGGACGGCTACTATAGGCTTTGCTCTTGCAGTAGGTCTTGGTTTCACACAAGGCCCCGTAGCGCAGTTGGTTAGCGCGCCGCCCTGTCACGGCGGAGGTCGCGGGTTCAAGTCCCGTCGGGGTCGCGGAGGTCGTAACCGGTGTTGTGCCGGGGGCGACCCCTGGGGCCAGATAGCTCAGTTGGTAGAGCGTTCGACTGAAAATCGAAAGGTCCCCGGTTCGAGCCCGGGCCTGGCCACCGCTCTCGCTCCCGGTGCCCCAAATTCGATCCCCCACCCTCTTGCCCTTGTCCGCAAGCTAGGGTTGTACTGGAAACCCAACACCTGGAGGAACCATGGCGCGTTCATTCTTCGACGCCTTCTCGATCAATTCCATCGTCTCGGCCATCCTGGGCCAGGTCAGCCAGGTCGTTCGGCACGAGATTGAGCTCGCGAAGCGCGAGTTCACGCGCAAGGTCAAGGGCCTGCTCGCTGGCGGGATCCTGGTCACGATCGCGGGCGGTCTCGCCGGCGTCGCCATGGTCTTTCTGATCATCGCCGGTGTCGCGGCCCTCACGCTTATCTGGCCCCTGTGGCTCTCCGCGCTCGTCGGCGGCGGCGCCATACTCGTCCTCGCCCTGATCCTCCTCGCCATTGGCGCCTCGAAGATCCGCAAGAACAAGGATCTGCGACCCGAGCGCGCCGTGAGCGCCTTGAGGCGCTTCTCGCACGAGATCGACTAGGCGTCGCAGCTAAGCGATGCAGCCCTAGGCGGCATTCCCCTTGGCCCCGCTCCGCCCGATTGACACCCCCTCGAGGCGCAACATGCGGGCCTTCGTCTCGACGCCGAATCCGTAGTTGCCCAGCCCCGTCGACGCCACGACCCTATGGCACGGAACGAATGGTGCGAGCGCGTTGCTTGAGCACGCGTGCCCGACAGCCCGCGCCGCCCGGGGATTGCCGACTTCCGCCGCGAGTTCGCCATACGTCATGACCTGCCCCGCAGGAATCTTCCGCATTGCCGCCCATACGCGCTGCGTAAAGGAACCTCCCGCCTGCCAGGCGCGGACCGACGCGAGGGCGCTCCCGTCCCCCCCAAGCCACGCGGTGATCGCGCGAGCGATGTCAGGATTGGACCCCCGCTCGACACCCCGGCTCACGAGGGAGGCGGGTAATCCATCGATGAGTGAAGCGAGGGGTGAGAGGGATGAGGCTCGAAGGACGCCATCCTCGGGCGTGGTGACAACCGAGATGGGACCGAAGGGTGTGTCGAATTCCGTGCCGACAAGCGGGCGTTCGTCGCTCATGGCTCAAGGCTACGACGGCACGGCGACGCCGCGCCCTGAGCTCTAGCAGCTCGGACGCGGCGGAGCGCTATGCGAAGCGCTGTTCCTGGGCCGCAGCGAGCAGCATCTTCACTTCCGCCTCGCGGAAGCGGCGATGGCCGCCAAGAGTGCGAATGGACGACAACTTGCCGACCTTCGCCCAACGGGTCACCGTCTTGGGGTCAACGCGAAAGATCGCGGCAACCTCGCTCGGTGTGAGGAGCTTCTCGGGCTCCGTCAGCTTTTCAGTCATCACGTTCGTATCCCTCGAGCCGGGGAGCGCGGTTGGGTGTCGCTCCTAGAAGAAGAGACAGGCCGCACAAGCGACTATGACGCGGTTTTTGCAACGAATCCCGTTTTTCGTCCAATCTGCGCATTCGCTCACCCCTTCTCAGGCGCGGTAGAGTTGCCGCGTGGACGATTGAGGCGGGCCTGCGTCAGCGGCCCTCGATTCCGAGAGGGGACGGCGAGATGGGTCGCGGCCGTCAGAAAGCCAAAGACGCGAAGGTTGCGCGCCAGTTGAAGTACTCCGTACCCGGGTCCGACCTCAAGGCTCTTGAGCGTGAACTCATCGTCGGAGGGGGCACCGCTTCCGCCGCCGTTCCGACCCCATCCGAGGAGATCGACGACGAGTACGCGGACCTCTGGGACGACGCGGACGATACGGACGACTAGCTAGCCCGCCTCCCCCTCCTCGCTCCTAGGTGACGCGGTAGGACCCGCCGAGGTAGACGGCACCACCGTCGACGCCCTTCGCTCCGCGCACGGTGTCCGTCGACGGTTCCCGCCCATCATCGACCACGATCTCGCCCAGCGGCCACGCGGACACCCCGGCCGCCTCACAGGCGCTCACGAGCGCGTCCGCGTCGCCGGGCGCGACGATCGCCACCATGCCGACGCCGAGGTTGAGCGTTGCCTCGAGGTCGCGCCAGGGAACGTCGCCGGCGCCACGTAGCGCCTCAAACACCGGAGGCACGGTCCAAGAGTCGCGCCCGATGGCTGCAGCGAGCCCGCGCGGAACAACGCGCGCGACATTCGCCGCGAGCCCCCCTCCGGTGACGTGCGCGAGCGCACGCAGGCCCGACACGACCGCGGCTAGGTCGACGCACAGTCGCGAGTAGATCCGCGTAGGCTCCAGGAGCTCCTCCCCGAGGGTTCTCCCGAGTTCCGGCACGAGCCGGTCGAGCTTCCATCCAACGCGCTCCACGACCGCCCGCACCAGGCTGTAGCCATTCGAGTGGAGCCCGGACGACGCTAGGGCGACCACGGCGTCGCCCTCCCTGACGCGGTCGGGCCCAAGCACGGCGTCCGCCTCGACGACGCCGATCGCGGCACCCGCGACGTCGTAGTCGTCCTCGGCCATCAGGCCGGGATGTTCGGCCGTCTCTCCCCCGACGAGCGAGACGCCAGCGTCAACGCAACCCTCGGCGATCCCGCGCACGATGTCCGCGATCCGCTCGGGGACGACCTTGCCGCACGCGATGTAGTCGGTCATGACCAGGGGCGTGGCGCCGCAGACGACGATATCGTCGACGACCATTGCGACGAGGTCCCGGCCGATCGTGTCGTGGATGTCCATCGCGCGGGCGATGGCGATCTTGGTGCCGACCCCATCCGTTGACGACGCGAGCAGTGGCCGCCGGTAGCTCTTGAGCGCGCTCGCATCGAAGAGACCCGCGAAGCCGCCGACGCCGCCCACGACCTCGGGGCCATGGGTGCGCGCAACTGCGGCCTTCATCAACTCCACGGCCCGGTCGCCCGCAGCGGTATCCACGCCAGCACCGGCGTAGGTGATCCTCTCGTCGCTCACTGTTCCCCCTCCTGGCGGGCCAGCAGGTGGCGCGCATTGACGGGCGGCTCGATCGGGTACTGCCCCGTGAAGCACGCCGCACAGAGGCTGGCGGTGGGCTGCTCGGTCGCGGCGATCATCCCCTCCAGCGAGATATGCCCCAGGGAATCCGCTCCGATGTTCTTCCGAACCTGGTCGTTCTCGTGCCCCACCGCCGCGAGCTCCTCGCGGGTGGGAAAGTCGATGCCGTAGAAGCACGGCCACTGGACGGGCGGCGAAGAGATGCGGACGTGGACCTCGGCGGCGCCTGCATCGCGGAGCATCGCGACGATCGCGCGCTGCGTGTTCCCCCGCACGATCGAGTCGTCGACGATGATGAGTCGTTTCCCCGAGATGACCTCGCGTAACGGGTTGAGTTTGAGCCGGATACCCAGTTGACGCAGGGTCTGCGACGGTTGAATGAACGTGCGGCCAACGTAGGCGTTCTTGGTGAAACCTTGTGCAAACGGGATTCCGGATTCCTGCGCGTACCCGACGGCGGCTGGGGTGCCGGACTCCGGCACCGGGATCACAAGGTCGGCCTCGACGGGATGTTCGCGCGCGAGCGTCATGCCCATCTTGAGGCGCGCGACGTGAACACTCTGTCCCGCGATGCTCGTATCGGGGCGCGCGAGGTACACGTACTCGAAGACGCAACCCCGTGGTTTGGCCTCCGCGAACCTCTCGGACCGAAGCCCGTCGGCATCGATGACAATCAGTTCCCCAGGCTCGACCTCGCGAACGTGAACGGCACCGACGATGTCGAGCGCCGCAGACT
>CAZTJX010000020.1:0-13731 GCA_964613755.1 uncultured Demequinaceae bacterium
CGATTCGAAGCCCTGGTACACGCTGGCGAACCTCAGGTACGCGATCTCGTCGAGTTCCCGAAGGGGCGGCAGGATCGCGAGGCCGATCTCCTCAGCATTGACCTCGGCTTGACCGTTGCCGCGAATCGCCTCTTCGACCTTGTGGGCGAGCACCGCGAGTTGATCCTCCGTGACGGGCCGACCCTGGCAGGCCTTCTTCACACCGGTGACGATCTTGTCCCTGCTGAACGGCTCCGAGACCCCCGAGCGTTTGAGTACGGTCAGGCTCGCTGTCTCCACCGTGCTGAAGCGTCTCCCGCACGCGGGACACTCTCTCCGGCGGCGGATCGAGGACCCGTCGTCCGCCGTGCGCGAGTCGACGACGCGCGAGTCGTCATTCCGACAGAACGGGCAATACATGTCACTACTGTGGCACGAATCCGCGCGTCCCCGAAGCGTGGTACGTCGGCCGGGCGGGCGAGGAGGGTGCGCGCCCGGCCGACGAGTCATAGTGACCCACGGCGATCGCTAGTGGAGCGCGTCTATGACGACACAGGAACGAGGATCTGCTCCCCCGGACGCAGGGCCGAACTCGACATGTGGTTAAGGCTCATGATGTGAGCAACCGTGACGTCGCGTGGGGCTCCGGGATCCGCGATGCCCGCGATCTCCCACAGGGTGTCGCCCTCGGCGACCACATACGGGCGTGTCGGCTCGACATCCTCGAACCCCGAGGCCTCGATGCCCGAGGCGAACGCCCGCGGGGCGAGGACGAGCGTGCCCGCCAGCACCGCGAGCCCCACCAGGGTGCGAAGGAGTCGCCCCTCCCTGCTCAGTCGCCCGTCCGTCCTCACCAACACGGCGATACTCCTCTCATCGTGTGACCCATGGTCGCTATTCGAACATCTGTTCGTCGAACATCTGTTCTATTCGTATCACGAGAAAGGGCCAAGATCAAGACACGCTCGAACATGTGTTTGATTTCCTCGCTTCGCTGCTCTAGCGTCATGACTCAAGGACACCACCGGGGTCGGACAACGATCCCACCGGAAAGCGCGGCGCAGGCCGCCGGATGAGTACAGGAGGCGCGCATGGACGACGAGAAGGCAGCCGGGGCGACGATCCACCAGTTCCCCGATGTCCAGACGGACGCCGCCCTCACGGCGCGCCAGAAGCGAATCCTCGAGATGATTCGCTCCTCCGTGCACGAACGCGGGTATCCCCCCACCATGCGCGAGATCGGCGAGGCGGTGGGGCTCACCAGCACCTCGAGCGTGAAGCACCAGCTACAAGCGCTGGAGACCAAGGGCTACCTGCGCCGAGACGCGAACCTTCCGCGCGCCATCGACGTCTCTATGCCTGACGATGGCGACGCGGACGGCACGGACGCGACCCCCTCGCATCCCCGCGATAGCGGTGGCGCCGATCTACCCCCTGGAATCCAGGCTGTCCCCCTCGTCGGGCGCATTGCCGCGGGCGGCCCCATCCTCGCCGATCAGGCAGTAGAGGACACCTTCGCGCTCCCCGCGCAACTGACGGGCGAGGGCGAGCTCTTCATGCTCTCCGTCGCTGGTGACTCGATGATCGATGCCGCGATCTGCGATGGCGACTGGGTCGTCGTGCGCCGACAGAACATCGCTCAGGACGGCGACATCGTCGCGGCCCTCCTCGAGGATGAGGCGACCGTGAAAACCTTCCGCCGCAGGGATGGCCACGTATGGCTCATGCCACACAACCCCGCATATGCACCTATCGATGGCGATCATGCCACGGTGATGGGCAAGGTCGTCTCGGTGTTGCGTCGCCTCTAGGAGGGATCGCCCTTCGCCGGGACCACTCCTAGGGCTCCGGCGCCACTACGGTGCCCGCCAGTTCGGCTCCCGCTGCCTCCACGTCGAGCCGGCGCAACGCCTCAAGGACGAGGACGCGATCCGTTGTCGGCCATAGGGGTGGAAGCGATCGGACGAGGAAGGAGCCGTAGCGTGCCGTCGCGACGCGAGAATCGAGGATCGCGACCACCCCCTTGTCGGTCAGCGTCCGGATCAGCCGCCCAGAGCCCTGAGCAAGCAGGAGCGCGGCGTGGCTCGCCGAGACGGCCATGAATCCGCTGCCCCCCGCGGCGTCAACGGCCTCGGATCGCGCCTGGCTGATGGGATCATCCGGTCGCGGAAACGGAACGCGATCAATCACCACGAGCGTGCAGGTATCGCCGGGGAGGTCCACGCCCTGCCACAGCGTCGTCGAGCCGAAGAGGCACGCCCGCGGATCGGCCCTGAACCGCGCGAGGAGCGTCGCGACCTGATCATCCTTCTGGTACATGACCGGAACGTCGAGGCGCGCGCGCATCGCCTCGGTGGCATCGACCGCGGCGCGATGGGACGAGAAGAGACCAAGCGTCCTCCCTCCGGCAGCGGCGATGAGGTCGGCCAGCTCGTCGAGCGCGTCCGCAGCGATGCCACCGGAGCCCGGCCGGTCGAGGTGCGAGGCGACGTACAGGATCCCCTGCGCCGCGTGATCGAAAGGGCTTCCCGCGTCGAGGGTCACGGGGTCCTCCACGCCGAGCTGACGGGACATAGCGTCGAAGGATCCCCCGAGCGCGAGTGTGGCCGACGTAAACACCGCCGCAGTCTCCTCGAGCAGCTTGTCCCGCACGAGGCCCGCGACGTCGAGTGGTGCCGCAAGGATGCGCTCGGCCACGGTGCTGCCGTAGTCGCCGTCTGCGGGTGCGAGCCATACGACGAGCGGAGACGTGTCTCGCAGGAGGGCATCCGAGATATCGGCGATCTCCGATAGGCGCGCCGTCGCTAACTTGGCGGCGGCTCCGTTCTCCTCCTTGGATGCCTCTACCCCGCGCAGGACGGATGTTGCGGCGTCACGCGTGACCGCGACGGCCAGCGCGAGCGACTCCGGGAGCCCAAACGCCAGTCTGCCAACACGGGTCGATTCGAGCGCCGCACCGAGCGCGCGGGCCGCGGCCTCAAGGGCATCACACTCGGGGCTCTTCGCCCCGGCACGCCGTCCGGCCCTCGCGGCGAGCGCCACGAGGGGAGCGGTGAGCTCGGACGTCGCGCTCGACGTGATGCGAGAGACGAGCTCGTGGGCCTCGTCGACGATCAGGGCATCGTGGGGTCCAAGAACCTCGTGGGACGTGGCCTCGATCGCCAGCATCGCGTGGTTCGTCACGACAATCTGCGCGTGCCGAGCGGCATCGAGCGCGCGTTCGGCGAAGCACTCCGTCGCCACCGGGCACTGCTGCCCGAGGCATTCACGACCACCCACGCTCACCTGTGCCCATGCGCGAACGGACACTCCCGGATCGAGATCGTCTCGGTCGCCCGTCTCCGTCTGTTCCGCCCAGGCCGCCAGGCGCGCGACCTCCCTGCCGAGCGCGGACGTCGGGCCCTGGGTACCGACGTCAAGGACGTCCTCCGGTTCGGGATATCCCCCGCCGAGCTTGTGAAGGCAGAGGTAGTTGGCGCGCCCTTTGAGAAGCGCCGACGACGGCCGGGACCCCAATTCGGGCGCGAGTGCATCGAGAACGAGTGGGAGGTCCTTGAGGAAGACCTGGCGCTGCAACGCGATCGTTGCCGTCGAGATGACGATTCTCGCCTCGTCCCCGACGGCGTGCGTGACCGCAGGCACAAGATAGCCAAGAGACTTCCCCGTCCCCGTACCCGCCTGGACAAGCGCATGGCGACCGCCTGTCAGGGCATCCTCTACCGCCCGAACCATCGCGACCTGACCGGGGCGCTCCTCGCCCTCGAGGGCGTCGACGGCGCGGCGGAGGAGGGCCTCGACGTCGGGAGTGGTCACGCGACCGATATCCCGGGGGCTCCCGCGACGTCGACCGCGACGAGTTTGGCGGCGAGAGGCCCCTCCACCAGCGCGACGAGGCGCGTGCCGTCCTCACCGTGCCCCTCTTCGAGTACGGTTCCTCGCGAGTGCGCCTCGCTCACGAGTTCGCCGCGTGTGTACGGCACCGTCACCTCTACCCGTACCGCGGGCTCGGGCAGGTTTTCAGCGATCGTCCGCCGCAGGTCGTCCATCCCCTGCCCCGTGAGCGCCGAAACCTCCACCGTGATGTCGCGGCGCGCACGGAGGCCAGCGATCGCGTCGGGGCTCGCGACGTCGCACTTGTTGAGCACGAGGATCTCGGGCACGGCTCCCGCACCGGGGACGCCCGCAAGGACCGTCCTCACCGCGAGGATCTGCCCCTCGGGATCGGGGTGGGCGGCGTCAACGATGTGCAGAACGAGGTCGGCGTGCGCCACCTCCTCCAGGGTCGACTCGAAGGCTGCGACGAGTTGGTGGGGAAGGTCGCGGACGAAACCCACGGTATCGGAGAGCGTGAACTCGCGACCGTCGGGAGTCTGTGCTCGCCTCACCGTGGGATCGAGGGTCGCGAAGAGGGCGTTCTCCACGAGGACGCCGGCTCCCGTAAGCCGGTTGAGGAGTGACGACTTGCCCGCGTTGGTGTATCCGACGATCGCGACGTTTGGCAGCATCGTTCTGCGGTCGCGTCGAACCTCCCGCGCCGGGGCCATGCGTTGGATCTGGCGCCTGAGCAGCGCCATACGCGTGCGAATGCGTCGGCGATCGAGCTCGATCTTTGTCTCGCCAGGACCGCGCGATCCGATCCCCGCACCCGCCGCAACCCGCCCGCCCGCCTGGCGGGACATCGAGTCACCCCACCCACGGAGCCTCGGCAGAAGGTACTCGAGCTGAGCGAGTTCGACCTGCGCCTTGCCCTCCTTGGACTTGGCGTGCTGCGCGAAGATGTCGAGGATGACCGCCGTCCGGTCGACGACCTTCACCCGAACGACGTCCTCAAGCGCGCGACGCTGGCTCGGCGAGAGTTCGCCGTTGACGATCACGGTGTCGGCGCCGACGGCTGCGACAACTCCTCCGAGTTCCTTCGCCTTACCGGAGCCGATGTAGGTCGCGGGATCGGGAT
Organism: uncultured Demequinaceae bacterium; assembly: GCA_964613755.1. Classification (GTDB taxonomy): domain Bacteria; phylum Actinomycetota; class Actinomycetes; order Actinomycetales; family Demequinaceae; genus JAFGBM01. The sequence continues at coordinate 4,934 of CAZTJX010000020.1, forward strand.
GGACGCGTCGCTGCAATAGGGCATCGAGGACCTCCGATCCGGCGGTCTCGGCGAGCGCGGCGAGCTCCCTCATCGAGATCTCCGCTTCCTCCGCCGTTCCGCGCGACCACTGACCGACGAGCACGACCCTCTCGAGTCTCAGAGCGCGGTACTCGACCTCCGAGACGTCCTCGATCTCCGTCGAGATCCCCGCGACGCGACGCATCCCGGCGCGTTCCTCGCGCTCGAATTGATCCCCATCGTGATCCGTGGTCGTTGAACCACCCGCGGCGACGGCCGTTCCCGCGCGCGAAAGGATGCGCTCGACCATGGCGTCGGAGCGTGAGGGGGCGGACGAGTCGTCCACGTACTCGTCGTCGGGGGAAGGGTTCATGATCGCCCCATTGTCTCACCCAGCCCCGACGCGGGTACGCTCGCTCCCGTGGCACATGACGCGGGCTCGCAGGGTGATCACTACTTCACCGCGCGGCCGGCCTCGCCAGACGAGCGCCGCGATCTGACGGTGACCCTGGCCGGACGCGACGCCGTCGTGGAGACCGCCCCCGGCGTCTTCAGCCCCGGCCACATCGACCTTGGCACCGCCGTGCTGCTCCGGACCGTTCCCGCTCCGCCGACGGGGACCCTCCTCGACCTGGGTTGCGGGTGGGGTCCGATCGCGCTGACCATGGCGCTCCTGAGCCCCGAAGCGCGCGTCTGGGCCGTGGACGTCAACGAGCGAGCGCTCGACCTCGTGCGCCGAAACGCTGAGCGCCTCGCGCGCCTCGCCCCGCTCGGAGAGGTCATCGCGGCGACCCCCGACGAGGTCCCCGGCGACCTGGCATTCGACGCGCTCTGGTCCAACCCACCGATCCGCATCGGAAAAGATGCCCTGCACACCCTCCTCTCCCGCTGGCTGCCTCGCTTGCAGCACGGAGCCGACGCTCACCTCGTCGTTCAGAGAAACCTCGGCGCGGACTCGCTCGCGCCGTGGATCGCCCAGCAGCGGGACGACGCCGGTCGCCCCTGGGGGCAGGTAGAGAGAGTGGGGAGCGCCAAGGGGTTCCGGGTGCTCCGCATCGCGCGGAGCTAGGTCATGGCGCGGCCCAGGCGCCTAGGAACACTCGAAGACCGTGTATTGCGCCTCCCAGCGAATGCTCAGGAACCATTCCTCTCCCACCGGGTAGGAGACGAGGGAGTTGGCGGCGAGGAAGCCCTCGTAGGTCGCGTAGTGGTAGGGAGGGACCGGTTCCGTCTTGACGTCTCGGCCGGACGGACCGGCGTAGGTGTTGGCCCACGGGCCCGGGACGTCTCCAGCCCAGCCATCAAAGGTAGAGAGTTCGCTCATGCGCGTGTAGATGCGGTGCGCGATGTCGTTGCCGCCCTCGACAGGTAAGTAGACGTCGATGCCCGACGGGGTTGAGCCCGCCAACAGCCAATCCTCGTCCACGTGATCGACCTCCCGCGTGAACTGGGTGGGATCCCAACATGTGTCGCCGGCGGCAGGCGCCAAGCGCTGCAACAAGAACTCGGAAGCGTCGCTCGGAGAGTGCTCACTGAGCCAAGCAATCGCCTCGGCGTTCTCCAGATAGTCCTGGGTGAAGTAGGTCTGGATGAGGCTGCCATAGGGGGTCGCGACGAAGTAGCTACCGTTGTTGAGCCCCATTACCTCGGACGCCCACTCCAAGCGCGTGAGTTCGACGGGGCCGTTCCCCTCCACCTCTGTCAAGCCCCCGTCCACGAAGTCGGCGACCGTTGAGCTTCCATGATCGCGTTCCCACGGAAGCACGATTCCCGGCGGGCCGAGAACGCAATCGCTGTCCCAATCCGCCCACGTGTAGACGGATACCGTGGTGTCGGCGTCCGCGTGAATGGTCTGCGGGTACCCGAGTGAGTCGTAGAAGACCTCGGTGTCGACGACGAGCTCGGGGTGATACGTGGCGAGGTACGCAGCGTCGTCACCGCACGCGTAGACCTCCTCGGTGGGACTGAGGATCTGTACGGGGACGCCGGACCGGATCTCGAAGAATCCTCCAAACACGTGGAGCGACCCAAGCGAGCCCGGGGGGTCGAGCGAGTCTGGCTCCAAGCTCTGCGCCGTGACGACGATGTCGAAGCCGTTTCGCTGACCGATGCTGAAGTACCGGTCACCAAGGCTGAGCTCGGAATAGCGAGCGAAGGCGGCTGCGTAGTCGGGTCGCTCGACCGGAGCGTGCCAGGTCTCCCCCGTGCGGGGGTTCGCCATGCGGGCCAGAGCCGTGGCGTCAGGAAGCCCAGACTCGCGGGTCAGCGTGAACGTCGGGGCCGTCGTGGGGTCGTCGGAGGTGTTGGCGGGAGTGGGCGTCGCGGTACCGTCAACGGCACCGGTGGAACTGGGGGGAGTCTGCGCCTCGTCGTCTTTCGGCGCGAGCGGCCCGATGGTGACCAAGCCGACTCCGACGAGGATGGCGGCCGCGCCGACGGCGGCCATCGGAATCCACGCGCGTGGCGCAAGCCGAGACGTGCTCATTTCCACACCCTACCGAGGCCCACCCCGCACTGCGCGGCGAGGGCCCAGGGCGCGACGCGGAGCTAGGGCGTCGAGCGGACGGGAACGTCGAAGTCGGCGATAAAGTCGGCGACGAAGTCGCTCGCGGGCGAGTTCGCCACCACAGACGGCGCCGCGAGTTGCTCGATCATCGCCCCGCTCGAGAGAACGGCGATGCGGTCGGCGAGCGCCATCGCCTCACGGATGTCGTGGGTCACCATCATCACCGTGGTGCCGAGCGTGCGCTGGATCTGCAGGAACTCCTGCTGGAGGCGTCTGCGCCCTTGGGGATCGACCGAACCGAAGGGCTCGTCCATGAGCAGCACGGGAGGCTCAGTCGCGAGCGCCCGTGCCACGCCTACCCGCTGGCGCTCTCCTCCGCTGAGTTCGTGCGGGTAGCGTCCGCCGTACGTCACCTCATCGAGGCCCACAAGCGAGAGAAGTTCGCTCACACGCGCGGTCTTGCGGTCCCTGTCCCACCCGAGGAGCCCTGGCACCACCGCGATGTTCTGGGCGACGGTGCGGTGCGGGAACAGTCCCACGTGTTGAATGACGTACCCGATGTGGCGACGCAGCCGGACCGGGTCTCCCGCCATGATGTCCTTGCCCGCGACGGTAATCGTGCCCGCCGTCGGTTCCACGAGGCGGTTGACCATGCGTAGGGTCGTGGACTTGCCGCAGCCCGATGGGCCGACGAGGCAGAGGAGTTCCCGGGGGCGTACGTCGAGGGTGAGGTCCGCGACCGCGACGGTACCGTCGGCGTACTCCCGGCGCACGTTCCGGAACGTGATACCCGACTCGACCATGGCCGCCACGCTACCCGCTCGGGTACCGTCGTTGCATGGATCGCCCCAATCCGTGGCTCAGTTGGGATTACATCCAGGGCAACTGGGACGACATCTCCTTCCGCCTCGCTCAGCACTCCACCCTCACGGTCGAGGCAATCCTTATCGCCTTCGCAATCGCGCTGCCGCTGGCCGCTGTTGCCCACTTCTCGCCACGGATGACGGGCGCTATCGTCGGAACCTCGTCGGTGTTCTACACGATCCCCTCCCTGGCGCTGTTCGGGATCCTCGCCCCCTATACGGGTATCGGGCGGACGACCGTCCTGATCGGGCTTGTCGCGTACGCCCTCCTCGCGCTCGTCCGCAACATCCTTGAAGGCCTGAACGGCGTGGACCCCGACGTCACCGACGCCGGGAGAGGCCTCGGCTATGGGCGCATTCGCCTCTTGTGCTTCGTCGAGCTTCCCAACGCCCTCCCGAGCGTGATCGCGGGCCTGCGGGTCACCACGGTGACGACCGTCGCGCTCACCACCGTCGGCGTGGTCGTCGGCTTCGGCGGGCTTGGTCAGATCATGTTCCGTGGGTTCTATCGGGGCTACCACGCGGAAATCGCGACTGCCGGACTGCTGTGCGTTCTTCTCGCCCTTGCCTTCGATCTAGGACTCCTTGTCCTCGGTCGGGCCATGACGCCGTGGTTAAGGAGGAGAAGCGCATGACCCTCCTCTTCGACGCGTGGTCCTGGCTCACGACGGGTTCGAATTGGGTCGGAGCCCATGGCGTCTGGAATCGAGGACCCGATGGGTCCTGGCGGCTCGGTCGAGACTCGATTCTGGGTCTCGGCATTGGCCACCTCTGGATGGCCACGGCCGCCGTCGTCCTCGCCGCCGCGATCGCCCTCCCTATTGGGCTGTTCCTCGGGCATGTGCGACGGGGTGGAACCGCCACCGTGATCGTCTCTAACCTCACCCGCGCGATCCCCACCCTCGCACTCCTGACTCTCTTCGCTTCTGGCGCGGTGGGATTCGGAGACCGCGCCGTCATCATCGCGGTCGGGGTCTTTGCGATCCCTCCGATTCTGACGAACGCCTTCACCGGCATGACGGGGGTAGATCCGGACGTTCGGGACGCCGCCATCGGGCAGGGCATGTCTCGCTGGCAGGTCATTCGTAGCGTCGAGCTCCCGCTCGCGTGGCCCCTCATCGCGGCCGGGCTGCGCACCTCCGCGGTCCAGTCGGTCGCGACCATCCCCCTCGCGGCGCTCGTGGCCGGGGGTGGTCTCGGCGTGCTCATCAACTACGGGCTGAGCACTCAACGGTACGGCCAGGCCCTCGCGGGCGCCATCCTCGTCGCTGGTCTCAGCGTGGGAATCGACGCCCTCCTTGGGCGCCTCCAGCGGCGCCTGACCCCCCGGCCCCTTCGCCTCGGCGTCCGAGTCTCCCGCTAGACACCACCCGACCCATCCGAGGGAACAATCGGTGACGAATCTCGTTAGCATGAAAGTCAGATCGTTCCCGTACTTCGGTCCGGTCTTGCGCGCTCAACCACCACGGTCCTCAAGAACCAAGGAGAAGTTCAGTGCGAAATTCATACTCCCTACTCGTTGCGATTGCGGCATCCGCCCTGACGCTCACGGCCTGTTCGGCGTCCGAGTCCACAACGTCCGTCACCCCGAGCGGCGCCGTCGCTGCTCCGTGCCTGCCCATCGCTGGCGAAGCCCTCGTCCTCCTCGCCGACGACAAGAACCTTCAGACAGTCGACAACATCATTCCCGCCGTGAACGCCGATACCGCACAGGATCCGGCGATCCTCGCCGCGCTCGACGCAGTCTCCGGGGTCCTGACGACGCCTAAACTCGTCGCCCTCAATACGGCGACCGACGTCGACTTTGAGTCGTCGGCCGACGTTGCGGCCGGCTTTGTCGCAGACGAGGGCCTCACCGCCCCACAGGCGGGGTCGGGCTCGCTCGTCGTCGGAGCGGCCAACTTCTCGGAGAACATCACCGTCGCCGAGATCTACGCCTCGGTTCTGCGAGACGCGGGCTATACCGTCGAGGTTCGCACGATCGGTAACCGCGAGACGTACATGCCTGCGCTCATCGGCGGCGAGGTCGACGTGATTCCCGAATACGTGGGCACCGTGACCGAGTTCCTGAATCGTGCGATCAACGGCCCGGACGCTCCACAGCTCGCGTCGTCGGACCTCAATGCCACGGTGGCTCATCTGGCGGACCTCGCTCCTGAGCAGGGACTCGTGTTTGGGGTTCCCGCGTCGGCCGCGGATCAGAACGCGTTCGCTGTGACCAAGGCGTTCGCGGAGGAGCACGGTGTGACCACGCTGAGCGACCTTGCCGCAGAGTGCGGGCCGATCTCGCTCGGCGGTCCAGCAGAGTGCCCCGATCGCCCGTTCTGCCAGCCAGGTCTCGAGAACACCTACGGGATCGAGTTCGACGAGTTCCGCTCGTACGACTACCCGGGTGGACCGCTCATGAAGGCCGCGCTGCGTCAGGGTGAGGTCGTCCTCGCGCTCATGCTCACCTCGGACGGGACTCTCGGCTAGATCCTCGGTTTCGCCGGCGGGGCGGTGGACCCTAGGTTCACGACCCCGTCGGCGACGAGCACGGCGGGCCCCTCGAGGACGACTCGGCCCTCTTCGATGCGGACGACGAGCGCGCCCCCGGGAACCTCGACGTCCCATACGTCGGGGGCATCCTCCCCGGCCCACGCGCGCGTGGCGAGCGCCGCCGCGCATGCTCCCGTCCCGCAACTCCTGGTCTCCCCGACGCCCCGTTCGTGGACGCGCATGCTGACGCAGCCCCGCCGACCCTCGACGTCGAGCGGCACGACGATCTCCACGTTCACCCCACCGGGGGGGATCGGATCCACCTTCGGTGCTCGCGAGAGGTTGGCCGCCGCCAACTCGTCGGGAGTGAGGGACGCAACAACCGCGTGAGGATTAGCCATCGTGACCGCCGCGGCGGGCCTCGGTTGCCATCCCTCGACCGTGACTGAGGGCCCACCCTCGACGTCGATGCTCCAGGGACCCATATCGACCGCGTACCGCGCCCCACCGCGCGCAACCACCTCGCGCATTCCGCCCCGCGTCCCGATCGCGATGCCGTCAGTGGCGTCGACTCCGGCCTCTCTTTCAAGAAACGCGACGAAGACCCTCGCGCCGTTACCGCACATCTCCGCCGTCGTGCCATCGGCATTCCAGTAATCCATGAACCACGTCTTGCGGGGCATGCCCTCCCCCGCGTTGATGTGCTTGGCGCGCACGGCACGGAGCACGCCATCGGCCCCGAGCCCCGTGTGGCGATTGCACAGCCCGCGGACGAGCGCCGGACTCATCTCGATCTCGCCCTTCTTGTCGAAGAGGAGGACGAAGTCGTTCTCTGTTCCGTGGCCCTTGGTAAAGGGCAGGGTCTCGGCGTTCACGACTCCAGAGTACCGAGTACGGCGAGCGCGTCCAGGAGTGCCCGAGAAGGGTCCTCTCCGTCCTGCAACCCGTCGATCCAGGTAACCCTCTCATCGGGGCGAAACCACTTGAGCTGCTTGCGTGCCAAACGGCGGGTGTTGCGGGCGGTCGCCTCGCGCGCCTCGGACTCTGTCAGCTCCCCATCGAGGTGCGCGAGGGCCTCTGCGTAACCCACGGCTCGCCGCGCAGTGACCCCCTCACGCAACCCCCGTGCTACCAGCCCCTTCGTCTCGTCGAGCAGACCGCCGTCCCACATTCGTTGAGCGCGCGCGTCGATCCTGGCGTCCAGAACGTCGATCGGCACCCGAAGCCCGATCTGAATCGCGGGAACGGCGTAGGTTCGCGTCGGCAGCGAAGACGAGAAGGGCAGACCCGTGATCTCGATGACCTCAAGGGCCCGAACGATGCGCTTGGTGTTCTGGGGCTGGATCTTCGCCGCGGCGACAGGATCGAGCGCCGCGAGTTCGCGATGCAGGAGCCCCGGCCCCTCGCTCCGCGCCCGCGACTCGAGGGATGCGCGAACCTCCGGATCCGTCTCGGGGAAGTCGAATTCGTCGAGCATCGCGCGCAGGTAGAGTCCCGAGCCACCGACCGCGATCGCCCTTCTCCCCCGCATGTGGATGGCGTCGATGTCAGCCCTCGCCGCGGCCTGGAAGTGCGCGACCGAGGCATCCTCGACAACGTCGAGCGTATCGATCTGGTGGTGAGGTACTCCCCGGCGCTCCTCCAAGTCAAGTTTCGCCGTCCCGATATCCATCCCGCGGTAGAACTGCATCGCATCCGCGTTGATCACCTCGGCCCCGAGCGCTCCAGCGAGCCCGATGGCGAGGTCCGACTTCCCCGTCGCCGTCGGGCCCACGACGGCGACGACCGGAAGAGGAACGCTCACGATCGGGGACCGGGAACCGCCAGCATGCCGAGGGCGACGATGCCTGACGGTTCCGGTTTCCCTGCGGAGTCGCGCGGTCCATGGCCGTGGGGGGTGTGCGGGTGACTCTCCTCCGTCGAGAGGGTGGCATGGAGATCGCCCGCGCGCGTCTGCCGCACCGCGAACGTGCCTCCTTCAAGGCCGGAGTCGGCGACGAGGTGGTGGGGTGCCGCGTAGGTGACCCCGACGGTGACGAGATCGCCCGCGCGCGGGGCGCTCACCCCCTCGGGAACCGAGAAGTGGACGAGGCGGTGATCGCGGGCGCGGCCACTCCTTCGCTCGGCGACGCCATCCTTGCGCCCAAGATGGTCGGCCACGAGGACTTCGACCTCTGTGCCGACCAACGCCTGTCCCTCCTCGAAGGAGATGCGCTCCTGGAGCGCGTGGAGTCGCTCGAAGCGCTCCTGGACGACCGCCTTCGGGACTTGGGACCCGAATGTGGCAGCCGGCGTTCCTGGCCGAGATGAGTACTGAAACGTGAAGGCCGAGGCAAAGCGCGACGCCTCGACGACCCGGAGTGTCTCTTCGAAGTCAGCCTCGGTCTCACCGGGGAAGCCGACGATGACGTCCGTCGTGATCGCCGCGTCGGGGATCGCGTCGCGAACCCTGTCGAGAATCCCCAGGAACCTTTCGGCACGGTAGGAACGCCTCATTGCCCGCAGGATGGCATCCGATCCAGACTGCAACGGCATGTGGAGGCTGGGCATGACGTTCGGGGTCTCGGCCATTGCCGCGATGACGTCATCGGTGAATGCCGCGGGATGAGGGGAGGTGAATCGCACTCGCTCGAGCCCAGGAATACCGCCACACGCGCGCAGCAGCGTCGCGAAGGCTCCCCTGTCGCCGAACTCGACTCCGTAGGTGTTCACGTTCTGCCCGAGTAGCGTCACCTCGATGGCGCCCTCGGAGACGAGGGCCTCGACCTCGGCAAGAATTTCGCCGGGCTTGCGATCGCGCTCCTTGCCCCGAAGGGCCGGAACGATGCAGAACGTGCAGGAGTTATTGCAGCCAACGGAGATGGATACCCAACCAGAGGCCAAAGAGTCCCGACGGGAGGGCAGGGACGAGGGGAAGGTTGCCAGGCTCTCCTCAAACTCCATTTGCGCCT
>CAZTJX010000021.1:0-4305 GCA_964613755.1 uncultured Demequinaceae bacterium
GCCGGACGCCTAGCGTGCGGCGCGTGTTCACGCGGGTCCGACAGACGCTTCGGTTGCTTCGGCACCAGGGACTCAGGCGGACGTCCAAGAAGATCTTCCTTCGGCTAGCCACGACGGATCCGATCCTTGTCCTCTCCCCGATGGTGAGCAAGGAGGACACCCTCGCCGTCGACTGGACGAACCGTCCCGACCGCCTGCGGTCGCCCGTGACGGTCACGCGGGGTCCCGTTGAGGTCGCGTGGATCACCTCTCCGCCCAGCGAAGCGAGCGGGGGACACCACAATGTCTTCCGGTTCATCAAGGTGCTCGAGGACGCGGGACACCGGTGCACGGTCTACCTCTACGACTGGGAGAACACGTCTGTCGCCCTCAATCAAGTGAGGTCGATGCTCCGCGCGACGGAGGCGTATCCCGACCTCTCGGCGCGGATCGTCGCCTACGACCGGACGGTTGGCGTCGAGCCCTCCACTCAGGCCATCTTCGCCACGGCATGGGAGACCGCGTACCCCGCGTACCTGGACGAGTCTTCCGCGCGGCGCTTCTACTTCGTCCAGGACTTCGAGCCCTCGTTCTATCCGGTCGGTTCCGCCTCGGTCCTCGCCGAGAACACCTACCGCTTCGGGTTCCACGGCCTGACTGCGGGGGGATGGCTCGCCCACAAGTTGCGCACGGACTACGGGATGAAGACCGACCCCTACGACTTCGGTGTCGACACCGCTCGCTACTTCGTGACGAACAAGCAGGACCGGAACGACGTCTTCTTCTACGCCCGATCAACCACGCCTCGTCGCGGCTTTGAACTCGGGATAGCGGCGCTGTCGCGGCTCGCGGAGAACCGTCCCGAGGTGACCATCCACCTCGCGGGCACGTCGGGCCGCGAGGGTCAGGTCCCGTTCCGCCACGTCGATCACGCGAACCTTGGCTTGGGGGCGCTCAACGACCTCTACAACCGCTGCGCCGCGGGCCTCGTCCTGTCCCTCACGAACATGTCCCTGCTCCCGCTCGAACTCATTGCTTCGGGGGTCACCCCCGTAGTGAACGACGCTCCCAATAACCGAATGGTGTCGGACAACCCCAACATCGCCTACGTCCCGCTCTCCCCCGCGGCGATCGCCGACCGTCTGACTGAAATCGTCGACCGCCCTGACAACGGCGCGAGGTCCAACGCGATTTCGCGATCTGTCCTGTCCGCTCAGTGGTCCCGGTCCGGAGATCAATTCGTCACCGCCTTCGAAAGGGCGATGCGTGGCTAAGGCGCAGAAGGCACTCGTTGCGACCGTCGTCGTTCCGACGTTCAACGGGGAGAAGTACCTCCGCCGAATCCTTGATTCCTTGAAGGATCAGGATGTCGACGGCGCCTACGACGTCCTCGTGATCGACTCGGGCTCGTCGGACGGGACGCTCGACATCGTTCGGGACTTCCCCGACGTGCGGCTCCATGAGATCCCGAACGCTGAGTTTGGGCATGGGCGCACCCGCAACCTTGGCGCGAGGCTCTCCCGAGGGGAATTCACCGCCTTCCTGACCCACGACGCCATCCCCCTCTCGGCGTCCTGGCTCCGCCGGCTCCTCGAGCCCATGCTCCTCGACGACTCGATCGTCGCGGTGACGGGAAAGCAGATCCCCCGACCGGGTTGCCTCCCCTTGCTGAAGTACGAGATGGAAGGGGTCTTCATCAAGGCGGGAGTTGACTACGGAGTGACGGTCTATTCCCAGGAATGGGCCGGCGACGACCCCCTTGGCCGAGATCGGGCCGCGTTCTACTCCGACGTCAACTCCGCCGCCCGGACATCCATCCTCCTCACCGTGGTCCCCTACCGGGACGTGCCCTACGCCGAGGACCAGATGTTTGGTCGTGACGTGCTTGCAGCCGGCCTCAAGAAGGCGTACGCGCCCGCCGCCGCCGTCGAACACTCCAACGACCTCACGCGCAAGGAGTATGGCCGACGCGTCTTCGACGAGACCTTGGGGCTTCGCTCGGTGGGGCTCGCCCCCGTTCGGCTCACGCGACGGGGGGTTCTCGCCCGGGTGGTCCGAGGTTCGCTTATCGACGCCCTCAGAATCGCAGGCGATCGCGAATTGTCGTCGGCGGCCAGGATTCGCTCGTGGCTCGTCAACCCGCCGCTACAAGCGAAGAAGTGGGTGGCGATCCGCAGGGCCCTGCTCGCGGATCCCTCGGGCCGCGCCCAAGAGCGGCACTCACTTGAGGCGCGTAGGCGCGGCGGTGCACCGCAGGGGAAGTCGTAGAGCCCGAGCGTCAGAGGGGCTCAGGTGTCCGATCCACGGGGATCGATCCGCACGCGGGGATCGAGGTGGACGAGCCCCTGGCCCTCCCCCGACCGGGGAACCTCGAACATCGTCGCGGCGTTCACCTTCGCGTACTCCTCGCGGAAGTGGTTGATGACACCGACGCTCACCAAGTACGAACCCGCGCCGAGCGCGATCTCGCCGAAGTCGAAGACGATCTCGTGCTGGCCCACCGTCGTCGGGAGCGTGACGTCCAGCGCGTACGTGTGGACCGCGTACATCACCGTGCCGACCAACGTATCAATCGAGAGGCTCAGCGCCCACGTGGGGTCCGGCTCCCGAATGTCCACGGTGACGGCGATCGAGAGCTCTGGGACGCCGCCGGGAGTCGTGACCTTCGATACCACTCGTTCGATGGAGTAGCGGCCGATCTGGTCCTGCCCGGCGGAGAGCTGTAGGGCCGCGCCTCGCGCGCGTTCCTCGTACTGCGCCCGCAGCTCCGCGATGCCTTCGGCGGCCGTGCCGTCGTGGACGAGCGCGCCGCTGTCGAGCACGGCGACTCGATCGCACAGCCTCTGGACATGCTCTGCGGAGTGGCTGACGAGGATGATCGTCCTCCCCTCCTCCTGAAAGCTGGCGATCTTGTCGATGCACTTTCGCTGGAACGGCTCGTCCCCGACGGCGAGCACCTCGTCCACCAGCAGAAGGTCCGGATCCACGTGAACGGCAACCGAGAACCCCAGGCGCACGTACATGCCGGACGAGTAGAACCTCACCTGCGTATCGATGAACCGCTCGATGCCCGAGAAATCCACCATCTCGTCGAAGTAGCGGTGGGTTTCCTTCTTGGTGAGCCCAAGGATCGCCGCGTTGAGGTACACGTTTTCGCGCCCGGTGAGATCTGGATGGAACCCCGCCCCTAGCTCGAGGAGGGCGGCGAGTCGCCCGCGCCGCGCGACCGTCCCGGTTGTCGGCTCGAGGATACCGCCAATGACCTTAAGGAGGGTGCTCTTGCCCGATCCGTTGTGGCCGACGAGGCCGACGGTGGTTCCGGCCTTGATGTCCAGGTTGATGTCCTTGAGGGCCCAGAAGTCCTGCCTGCGACTCCGCCTCCGCGCGATTGCGAGGGCGGTCTCCTTGAGCGACCGCTCCTTATTCACAATGAATCGCTTGGAGACTCCCTCGACGCTGGCGATGGTCGGATGACGCATACCCCGATCAGACCTCCTGCGCGAAGTTGCCCTGAAGCCGCGTGAAGGCGGCCTCGGCAATGAGAAGGAGGACGATGCTTCCTGCGAGCGCGATGACCAGGAAGAGGCCGAGTTGCTCCGGGTAGACCCCTGCGACGGGGTCCTCGTTTCCGGCGACCCACAGTCCCCGCTGGAGCCCGAGAATGCCCATGGTCACGGGATTCGAGAGGTAAGCGGTCTCGATCCAGTTGCCCGCGAACTTCGCGTGGACGAACGCGAACGAGTACACGATGGGCGACGCCCAGAACATCACGACGAACACGACCTCGACGAGGTGCTCGATATCGCGCATGAAGACGTTGAAGGCTGCAAGGGCGATGCCCACGGCGACTCCGAGAGTCGCGATGACGGCGAGACCCAGCGCCGCGTACCAGAGGTCCCGAGGGTGGGGAACCTGTCCCATGAGGACGAACGCGACCACCAGAATCCCCAGTTGCGCGGCGAAGGTGAAGAGAGCTGAGCCCGCGCTCGCGAGCGGAAATACTTCGCGAGGCAGATAGACCTTCTTGATCAGCCCACCATTGTTGGTGATCGACACGGTGGATCGCTGAACCACCTCCGTGTACAAGGTCCAGCCCGTGATGCCAATGAAGACGAAGACGGCGAATTGGGGCACGCTGCGCTCGACGCCCAGGACCTTGCCGATGGCGAAGTAGTAGACGGCGAGCTGCGCGATGGGTCGGGCAAGACTCCACATGAGTCCGAGCGAGCTGTCCTTATAGCGCGCACGCACTTCTCGCCTCGAGAGGAGCACGACGAGTTCTCGGCGCTGCCACACCTCGCGAAGAGCGACGAATGTTCCCCGGAT
>CAZTJX010000021.1:4315-13642 GCA_964613755.1 uncultured Demequinaceae bacterium
GCGGCGCTGACCTGGCCCCGCGCGTGGATTCCAGCGGCAACACGATCAATCCGCTGCTTCGCAACCGCGCTTGCCATGGGCCACCCTTCCTGGTTCCATGCGAGTCTAGACGACGTATCGTCGCTCCCCGCCCCCATGCGACGCGTGCACGAAGTACGGCTTTCGACCGGGGTACTCTTGCGGCGTGGCAACGATTCGGAGTCAACCAAACGGCGCTTCCGGGTCGACCGTTTCGGTCGCGCTGTGCACCTACAACAGTTCCCGTTACATCGCCACGCAACTGGTATCGATCCTCGAACAGGACTCCCCTCCGCTCGAGGTCGTCGTGTGCGATGACGGCTCAAGCGATGACACCCTCGCGATCGTCCGGCGCGTGGCTTCCGAGCACGCAGGAGCCACGACGGTTCGAATCGCGGAGACCTCACGCGTTGGTTCGGCAGCGCTGAACTTCGAGCGTGCGGTCGGCCACTGCACCGGCGACTTCGTCGCCCTGAGCGATCATGACGACAAGTGGTCGAGTCGCCGACTGTCCGCGGCGGTCGCCGTCGCGCGCGCCGCGAAGCCCCCGGCGCTGGTCTTCTCCGACGCGAGACTGGTGGACGGTGACGGCGCGCCGACCGGGAGGAGCCTCTTCGGGGCCTACGGGATTGGGGCGCCTGAGCTCGACCCCGTGGCGCAAGGGCATGCGTTCGAGGTGCTCATGCGGCGAAACATCATCACGGGAGCGACGGTCCTCTTCGATCGCACGCTGCTCGAAGCGGCCGCCCCCTTCGGCCGCAGCTGGGTTCACGACGAATGGCTTGCGATCCTCTGTTCCGCCCTGGGTAGCGTCACGTGCATCGAGGAACCGCTCATCGACTACCGAATCCACGGCGCAAACCAGATCGGAGTTCCGCCGAGGTCCCCCTTCCGGAGGCTGTGGCTCGCGCTCTGGCCCGGGAACTCGCGGTTCATTACTCTGAAGACGAGGTCCGCGGAACTCGCAGCCAGGCTCGAGAGCCTCGAGGTAGAGCGGCGTTTCGTGGAGGCCGCGCGTCGACGACTCGCCTTTGAGGACGCCCGCCGGGAGTACGCGTGGCTCTTCCTCTTGAGGGGCCGCGCGATCCTCAGGCAGTGGCGCGCCGGTTCCTATCGGGAGTTCGAGCGCTGGCCGCGTCTCGAGGCTTGGCGCGACTACCTCCAGCGGTTCTAGCGCAGCGCGCGTCGGCGCAGTCCTGCGTCGGCCAGGGCACGGCGAGGGCTCGACGAGCCGTGTCGCCCGCGCGTCTCGCCGCTCCTCCGGGCGACCGGGGCGGCATCGCGCTCGTTGCTACTATCGGTACATGCCAGACGGCCTCAAGCAAACGCTCGTTGTAGTGCCCGCCTTCAATGAGGCCCCGTCAGTGGGAGACGTGGTGCGCGAGATTTTCGCCAACCTCCCCGGCACCATCGTGCTCGTCGTTGACGACGGCTCGACCGACGCCACCTCCGCGGTGGCCCGGGCGGCCGGGGCCCAGGTCGCGACCCTTCCCTTCAACCTCGGCGTCGGCGGTGCGATGCGCGTTGGCTTTCGCTACGCGATCGAAAACGGCTTCCACAACGTGGTCCAGATCGACGCCGATGGCCAGCACGATCCTACGGGCGTGCCTACCCTGCTTCGCGAACTTGAGGGCGCCGATCTGGTGCTCGGCGCGCGGTTCGCTGGCGAAGGCGACTACAAGGTGCGGGGGCCGCGCCGCTGGGCGATGAATATGTTCGCCGCGATTCTGAGCCACACCTCGCACGCCAAGTTGACCGACACCACATCGGGCTATCGCGCGTCCGGCCCTCGGGCCGTGGCCCTGTTCGCGCGGCACTACCCCGCGGAGTACCTCGGAGACACGATCGAGTCCCTCGTCATCGCCTCGCGGTCGGGCCTCACCATTCGGCAAGTGCCCGTCGCGATGCGCTTGCGTGCCGCGGGAGAGCCGTCCCACAACCCGCTGAAGGCCGCGGCGTACCTCGGGCGGGCAGCCATTGCCCTCGTGTTCGCCTTCGTCCGTCCCGCTTCTAACTACCGCATGGAGGACACGTCATGACCATCGGTAGCTACTTCTTCGGCATCGCGACCGCCGCCCTCGTTCTGATCGCCGTCGTCGAACTGCTCCGCCGACGCCGACTTCGTGAGCGCCACGCCATCTGGTGGCTCTTCGCTGGGACCCTCGCGCTCATCGCCGGCGTCTTCCCCGGCACCCTTGCCTGGGCAGCTGCGGCGATCGGGATCGGGCTGCCAGCAAACCTGGTGTTCTTCGTGTCGATCGCGATACTGTTCCTGGTGAGTCTGCAGCACAGCTCGGAGCTCACGACCTTGGAGAACAAGACACGGATACTCGCCGAGCGCGTCGCCCTCATGGAACTTCGTCTTCAGTCCATCGAGCCCGAACGCTACCCCGAGGACTCCTAGTCTGCGGCGGGCGACGTTGCGGGTACCACGTCCGAGCGCGCGGCCCGGAGGTGAATTGCGTAGAGAAGGAACAGCGTGGCCACCCCGATCACGCCGTTCAGCGTGATCATCGCCCTGACATCCGGGAGCACCATGGTCGCGCCGATCCACTGCGTCGCCGCGGCGACAAGAAGCACCGCGAGGCCCGGCTTGGACGCGAAGGCGGTGATGCGGACGAGGATCGCCTGCGTCATCGCCCACGGAATCCACGTCAACGCCATCCACGGCAGCAACGCCACGGTGCCTTCGTAGCCTTCCCCGAACAGGATGGTGACGACGAGGCGTCCCGCAACAACGAACACCGCGAGGATCACGAGCCCGCCCAGTGCCGTCACGGCGAGGGCCAGGTTGACGCCGAGCTTGCTCAGCGAGGCGTTCTTTCGGCTCCCCACGAAGCGAGGCAACAGGTAGAGCGAGAGCGTCGCGGGCAAGATGAGCGTGGTCTTGACGAGCAAGGCAGCAGCCGCGTAGGCGCCGACCGAGAGTTCGGGCGCACCAGATCGCACCAAGATCACATCGACGTTGGTCACCCAGGCGAAGGCAATGGTGAGCGCGAGGACGACGCTACTGGTTGAGGAGAAGGGCTTGCTTGCAACGCTGACGGCCATCTTTCGCGTCTGACGCATCGACCCGAGTGTGGCGCCCCCGATCGTCACCAGATGAATGGCAAGAATTCCGAGAACGCCGAAGCCCATCCACAGCACGACGGCGGCGAGCGCGAATTGCGCGAGTTGTGAGCCCGTCGTCCACCACACGACCGAACGGGTGTTGCGCCGGCCCTGAAGGAAGCCGACAGCCCGCGCGAATAGGAAGTAGGGCACCATCACGACGGCCGCAATGATCGGCGCAAGAATGCCGGAGTGCACGGAGGACGCAATCCACGGCGATGCGATGAGAATCCCGACCGTGCAGGCGCCCCCGAGGGACAGCGCTTCGATGAGCGATCCATCGAATCGCCGCGCGCGGGGCGCGGGAACCGTGGGCGCCGCGGCGACGTTGACCGCGACCGAGTTGCGCAGAGCGGCGCTTCCAATCGCGGCGACATTCATGATTGCCAGGAACGAGGCGAGGAGCCCGAAGGCCTCGGGGCCAAGCCCACGCGTGGTCACCACCTGGAATCCGGCCGAGGCGAGGATTCCCAGCGCGCTCACGACGGCGATCTCGAACAGGGCCCTCCCGTGCCGGGCGAAGAGGTCGTTCCGCCCCTTCACCCGTGCCGGTTCGGTTGCGGGTTCGGGTGGGACGAGGGGGTCACCGAGCAAGGCCACGGGCGATCAAGTCCTCCACAATAACGTCCGACGGCGACTCGGGTGGGCGCCGGGGTTCTCTTCGGTACGTCGGGTAGTCCCGAAGGAAGCGCGACAGTCGTTCGGTCTTCCATTCGGAGAGAACGATGTTCTCTCCCACACCCTCGTCTTGCTCGGTGGTCTTCCGGTGGACGAGGGTGGGGACTCCGATGAGAGCCGCCTCCGCCTGGATGCCCCCGGAGTCGGTCACGACGAACTTCGCACTCCTCAGGAGCCCGATGAACTCTCCGTGGCGGAGCTTTGCCTGAGGTTCGAGCTTGGCCCGCCCATGCTTCTCGAGCGTCTCCTCGAGACCTCTCCCCGAGTACGCGTCGACCATGAGCTTCAGGGGAAGAGGACTCTCGGCGACCAGAATGGCGAAGGTTTCGTCGACCAACTGGGGGTTCGAGATGAACTCGAATCGATGGAGCAGCACCACGCCGAAGGAGCCGCCGCCCGCTCCTCCCTCGTCCCCTTGGTCGACTACCGCGTCGGTCACCGTGTTGCCGTGAGTGAACACAACCGCCTCGCGCGAGGAGAGGTTCTCTCTCGCTTCTTCGGTCGGGACATAGTGAATGGACGCGAGTCTGCCGGCGATTCGGCGATCGAGTTCTTCGGGGAACGGGTGGCGCCAGTTCCCGGACCGCAGCCCCGCCTCGATGTGCGCGCACGGGAGCTTGAGTCGCCTCGCGATGTAGCTGCCAACGACTGTGGTGAGGGTGTCCCCCTGAACCACGATGACCGAGCCGGCCGGCAGTGTCCGACGCAATTCTCGGGTGTTCCGCCTGATCCACGTCCCGACGGTCATCAACCACCGGACTACGTCACGCGACCGCCTCAGGGGCTCCCCGTTGCGACCATCGGCGATCACCCTGGTCGGTACTTTCAGTCCCAGCTCGGGAAGGATGTCCCGGAGCGCCGCCGTGTGCTGATAGGTGAGCCAACTCTCGTACGGAATCCCGCGTGCCTCAAGCCGCCGTGCGACGGGTGCAATCTTGATCGCCTCGGCCGTAGTCCCGTAGATGAAGACGATCACGGGGTCACTCCCGCGTCCTGACTCGCCCGCCCGTTGCGCGACAGCAGTCTCCGGTGAACGACGACCCCCCGCAGCAGGCCTGCGGTGAAGGCAAACCCGAAGGGCACCACGAGCAACAGATAGGAGACGAGTGCGCGTCGTGGGCATCGGCGCGCCGCGGCGATCACGAGCGGGACGAGTAGGGCAACCGCAAGGAGCGCGACGCCGATTCCGATCGCCCACCACTGACCCAGCACCGCCAGCGTGACGATCAGGGGGACCGCGAGGAGCGGGAGAACGGCGAGCGCCACGAGCACCGCGTTCCTCCCCCGTCCCGTTCCCGCATAACTGTCCACGAAGAGTGTGCCGCGATGCCACGCGTGCGAGAGGAAGCCTCGGAGGTTGGCTCGAGGACGGTAGGTTCCTGAGAATCCAGGCTCCAACCGGATCGGGGACTTCTCGGCGATGAACCTCAGCAATTTGGTGTCGTCGGACGTCAAGGCTGCGTCGCCCTCGGGCCAAGCGACGCGACACGCCTCCTCAAACAGGAGCTTGTCGACCAGGAAGAAGCCGGTTCCCTTGGGGACGCGGTCAAAGTTCTCGGGGGTGATGACCATCGGACGAGGGCGGGCGAGGTACTCCCCCCAGAACACGTAGGTCGGAACGGACCAGAATTGGCCGATCAGCGGCGCCGCCGGATCCGTGACGACATGGCCGTTCCAGGGCTGGGTCGGTTCGCCGTCCTTGCGGTTGTCCCGGACATACGCAAACGCGTGCTCGTGAACGAGCAGGCGCGAGTTGAGAATGAACACCTCGTCGCTCGCCGCGTTGCGTACGCCTTCCCACACCGCGATGAAGGTTCCCTGGTTCTCCTGCGAGATCACCCGGAGCGGGTACTTCAGCGAGCTGCGCAACGACTCAAGGGTCGCGAGCGAGTCGTCGGTCGACCCGTCGTCGACCACAATGATCTCTGCGTTCCACGACGTTCGAGCCAACGCCAGAGCAAGAGCCTCGATCGTCGAGGGCAGCCACGAGGAAGAGTTGTGCGCCGGAATCACGACGGAAAGGACGCTCGCAGAGCCTCGGCCCCTCGGGTTCGCCACGGACTTCTCCTCACGTCGAGCGCTGTTCCTCGTCAAGAGTTGATCGTAGACGGTCCCTGGCGACACGCACGATCTCGGCGTGGAGGTCAGATTCCAGTGGAGGTCAGATTCCATTAGTGTGGTCACTTGACTGACGGCGGCGGGGGTCCGTCGAGTCTCGAACGGCGGGAGGTCACATGAGCCGGAGCCGACGCGTCAAGCAGGTGATCCTGAGGGCATTCGTGCCCGCGTCGCTGTTCGTCGCCCTCCTCGGTTGGGCCTTCGCCTCGCCGATAGGGGCCAGTCCGGACGAGGACTACCACCTGGTAAGCGCCTGGTGCGGTGGGGGTCTGCGTTCGGGGCTGTGCGAGGCCGGGGACCATGCCGACGAGCGGCGGGTGCCCGAGACGCTGATCGGGGCGGCCTGCTACAACTACCGCCCCGAGGCCAGCGCGGAGTGTGTCGACGACCTGTCGCCCCGCATGACGAATACGGACCGCGGGAACTTCGTCGCCGGCTACCCCCCGGTCTTCTACGGAACGATGAGCCTCTTCGCGGGGCCGGACGTCGGCAAGTCGGTGCTCATGATGCGGGCTTTCAATGCCCTCCTCTTCGTCGCCGTCGTTTCCACACTCTTCTTCCTCCTTCCCCCCGGGCGCCGCGGACCGCTGCTCTGGGGCGGGCTGGTCACGATCGTGCCCCTGGGCATGTTTCTGATCCCCAGCATCAACCCGAGCAGCTGGGCCGTGATCTCCGCCATGACTCTTTGGGTCGCGCTCCTCGGGTTCTGGACGGAGACTTCTCGGCGCAAGAAGATCGCGTTCGGAGTCCTCGCGGGTCTGATGACGATCATTGCCGCGGGAGCGCGAGCGGACGCGGCAACGTACAGCGTGCTGGCGGTGGCCGTGGTTGCGATACTGACGTTCGAGCGTTCCCCGCGGTTCTTTCGGGCCGCGATCCTCCCCGTCGCTCTTGTCCTTGTCGCAGGGCTGTTCTTCCTTGCGGCCGGCCAGTCCGCGGTTCTGAATCCTGGCACGGGGCCCTCCGAGGGGTCGTCCGATGGCCTCTTGGCCCGGACGTTCTCCAACCTCATCCTCCTCCCGCACCTCTGGTCTGGAGCGCTCGGGACGTGGGGCCTCGGATGGTTGGACACCGCCCTTCCTGCGAGCGTGTGGGTTGTGATGATCGCCGCCTTCGCAGCGGTCATCTTCTGGGGCCTCCAGAAGCTGGATCGGCGCAAGGGCCTCGCCCTCGTGCTCGTGTCAGCGAGCCTCGTGTTGGTGCCGTTGTACATTCTCGTGAAGGACCACCTTTACGTGGGGGCGGGAGTGCAGCCCCGGTATATCTATCCCCTGATGATCATGCTCACGGGGATCGCGTCCTTGAGGTTCGCCCGCGACGACATGAACCTGAGTCGTTTTCAGTTGATGCTGATCGCCACGCTCGTGGTCGTTGCGAACACCGCCGCTCTCCACACCAACATTCGGCGATACGTCACGGGTACCGATCTGCCCGGGGTCAACCTCAACGCGAGTGTCGAATGGTGGTGGGCCATGCCCCTCTCGCCGATGGGGCTATGGGCGATC
Organism: uncultured Demequinaceae bacterium; assembly: GCA_964613755.1. Lineage (GTDB taxonomy): Bacteria > Actinomycetota > Actinomycetes > Actinomycetales > Demequinaceae > JAFGBM01. The sequence continues at coordinate 11,746 of CAZTJX010000021.1, forward strand.
GGCTCGCTGGCGTTTGCAGGCGCGGTCGGCGGTATCGTCGTCTACCTCCTCGGGCAGAAGCTCCCATCCGCCGAGGCACCGCCAACCGCCAAGGCGCGGTGAGCAGACCCGGCTCTTTCACCGCGACGCCGGGAATCGCGGGGTCGATATCGTGGTCGGCCCCCGCTAGAGTACAAAATGCATCGCGAGATTGGCCCCGAGAACTCCTCGAGCCCCGCGAGCGTCCTGGAGTTCCGGGGCCAACTAGTCCGTGACCGAAGGGATGCCGTTCCGCCATGTCGAGGCTTCGAGAACTCCTGTCCCTGTACCGGCTCCGTACCTGGGTGATCCTTTGCGGCGCCACCGGCGTCGTCGTCTACGCGATCATCCTGTGGTCACTGCGCCGCGGATTTGACTGGACGGACGAGGGTTGGTCTTACAGTCTGATCGCGAACGGCCGGGTCATGGAGGGCGACTCCTGGGGCTTCCAGCACCTCCTCCACCCCATCTTCGAGATGCTCGGCGAGAGCGTCCTCTCCTTCCGCATCGTGAGACTTGTCGCCTACGTGTCGTTGTCACTTCTCAGCACCGTGGTTCTTGCCCGGGTAGCCCCGCTCCTCGGACTCAAGCTCGGGCGGTCGCAGTGGTGGCTCCTCATCATCTTCGCCCAGGTAGGGACGTTCCTTGCCTGGAGCTATCCTCCACGCGCCTTCGCCTACAACGAGCTCTCGGGGTGGTTTACCCAGGCGGGCACCCTCCTTGTCGTGCTCCTCGTCGCCAGCTCCGCTGCCGGTCGCAGCTCTCTGGGCGCCCGCGCGAGGGCGGCGCTCTGGACAGCTACGGGGTTCATCGTTGCCTTCCTCCTCGTGACCAAGTTCACCTCGGGCGCGATATTCGGCGTCGTCGTCCTGGCCGCGCTCCTCGTCGGCGAGACGGTGCTCGGGTGGCGCAGGCGGCTCGTCGCAGGCCTGGCGGGTATCGGCCTCGGTCTCCTTGCGCTTCTGGTGTCCGGGTTCCCTGTCGCCCAGTACGTGTCGAACGTCGTCAAGCTGCTCGTTGACCCGGAAGCCCAGGCAGCCGTCGGACACCCGATGCGCGCGCTCCTGGGGGTCTACAAGGACTCGCTGTTCGACACGAGCCAGATGATCCTGCTGCCCGTCACGCTCTTCGCGCTCGCGTGCGGGCTCCTCCTTCTGTCCCCGACCCGGCCCGAAGCCGACCGGCAGTTCTTCGCGGGGGGAGCGGTGGTGTTCACGGTGCTCAGCGTGATCTCCATCTCGACCTTCCCCAAGATCTTCCCTCACCCCAATCTGGGGCGGTTCATTCTGCTCATCGGGGCATTCGCGATCGTCGCGGTCGTGGCATCGCTGGCGTCACGCTCCGTGGGCGCGAGCGCGCGGGCGCACCTCGGGCCGCTCCTGGTCGCCGCAGGCGCGCTTGCGGCGGCACCCTTCATCTCCGCCATCGGGACCAACAACTTCATCGCCGGCCAACTTCTGTACTCGGCCACCACGTGGTGCGCGGTCGTTGGTCTCGCCTTCATCATGCTGGAACAACGCGTCCGCGACCTCGGGAGCAAGCTGGCACTGATTCCACCGGCCTTCCTCTTGATGTTCATGGTGATGTCAGGCGTCCAGGTCGCGGGCGAGACCCTGAGGCACCCCTATCGCTCCACGCCCTACCCATCGCAGACAATCTCGACCACAGCCCCCTACTTGCAGGGCATTCTCCTGACGCAGCAAGAGGTGGATTGGTCCGAGTGGCTGGTCGACAAGTCCCGAGCGCTCGACGCTGAGGACGTCCCCACCATTGCGCTCGCGTCTCCGGGGGCGCTCCTGGTCTTCAACAACAGCGACTTCGCGAACCCGTGGCTCGACGGCGCCGCGCCCGGCACGTTCATCTCCGTGGAGAACGCGTG
>CAZTJX010000022.1:0-13630 GCA_964613755.1 uncultured Demequinaceae bacterium
GTAGGAGTCGTAGACGAAGCGCGGGTCTCCAATGAGCTTGACCATGCCCTCGACGACGTCGGGATTGAGGCCGACGTTGAGAACAGTGTCCATCATGCCGGGCATCGAGAACTTCGCGCCGGACCGGACGGAGACGAGGAGCGGGTTGCTGGGGTCGCCGAAGCTCTTGCCCGTCGTCTTCTCGACCTCCTTAAGCGCGGCCAGGACCTGGTCCCACATTCCATCGGGGAACTTGCCCTGGTCCTGGTACGCGTTGCACGCCTCGGTGGTCGCGGTGAATCCGGGCGGGACGGGAACGCCGATACGGGTCATATCGCCAAGGTTGGCGCCCTTGCCCCCCAGGAGACCTCGGACACTGTCCCAGTCGCCCTTGCAGTACTCCTGCGCCGCGTCTACGTCCTCGAAGCCGTATACCCAGCGCTTCGCGGACTTGGAGGAAGATTTAGTGGAGGCCGACGCGGATTGCGACTTCGCGCCGTCGGTCTTGCTCGTTGCAGCCATCGTGGGTGCCTTCCCGTTCCGTCTTAGATGAAATCGCTTCGCGCGGCGAACCCTCGTCGCGTCGTCTTGGTCAACCTGTCGCAGTCTAGGGCGCCCGGAACCCGGTGTCCAAACGGCCTCGTATGGACGGTGCGACCTCTCCTCTGAGCGTCAAAGACGGAGCAAGCCTGTCCCGCAATCCGGGACAGGCTCGACGGGTCCCCCTAGCCCACCGGTTGCCCGATCTGACGCACGAGGATGGAGTTCGTCGTCCCAGGAGTCCCGATCGGGGTACCCGCGACGACGATGATCATGTCATCCGTCGCGGCGATGCCCTGGTCGACGAATGTCTTGTCGACGATTGCCACCATGGACTTCACGTCGGGAAGTGTCTCAACGAGTTCCGCGTGAATCCCCCAGGAAAGCGCAAGCCGTGCCCTCGTGGCAGGTTCCGGGGTGAAAGCGATCATCGGGATATCGGACCGGAGACGGGACATTCTCTGCGCGGAGTCTCCCGACTGCGTGAAGACCGCGATGGCCTTGACATTGAGACCCTCCGCGATCTTCACGACCGAGGCGGTTATCGCACCGCCCTTGGTCTTCGGGAGCCAGGTGAACGGCGCGATCCTTGCGTGTCCGCTCTCTTCCGTGAACTTGATGATGCGGGCCATCGTCTGGACCGTGACGATCGGATACTCACCAATCGACGTCTCACCTGACAACATAATGGCGTCGGCCCCATCGAGGACGGCATTCGCGCAGTCCGAGGTCTCCGCGCGCGTTGGCGTGGGCGAGTGCGTCATCGACTCGAGGACCTGGGTGGCGACGATAACCGGCTTGGACTGGGATCGGCAAAGGTCGATGGCGTACTTCTGGATGAGGGGGACCTCCTCAAGGGGCATCTCCACACCGAGGTCACCGCGCGCGATCATGATACCGTCGAACGCCTTGATGATTCCCTTGAGGTTCTCGACGGCCTGAGGCTTCTCGATCTTGGCGATAACGGGGACCTTACGACCGACCTTCGTCATGACCTTCTTAACGTCCTTGTAATCCTTGGCCGTGCGAACGAACGAGAGGGCGATGAAATCGGCGCCCAGGTCAAGGGCCCACTCAAGGTCGGCGGCGTCCTTCTCCGAGAGCGCGGGGACCGACACGGCCACACCGGGGAGGTTGATTCCCTTGTTGTTGGACACCTCGCCCGCAACCTCAACCGTGGTCACGACATCCGTATCCGTGACCTCCTTGATTCGAAGCGTGACTTTCCCGTCATCGATGAGGAGGGTGTCCCCCACGCGTGAATCGCCGGGGAGACCCTCGAACGTCGTGCTGCAAATCTCCTTGGTCCCCTCGACGTCCCGCGTCGTAACGGTGAAGGCGTCGCCTTCCACGAGGTCGTGAGGTCCATCCTTAAATCGGCCCAAACGAATCTTCGGCCCCTGGAGATCGACGAGTATGGCAACGTTTCTCCCGGCGTCCTTCGCCGCCTGCCGAATGTTGTCGTACACGGCCTGGTGCTCCTCGTAGGAGCCGTGACTGCGGTTGATTCTCGCAACATCCATTCCGGCGTCAACGAGCTTCCGCATCTGCTTGGGGGAGGCCGTCGATGGGCCAATGGTGCAGACGATCTTGGCGTTTCGCATGTCTTCCAACCTTTTACGCGCGCATCGCCATCGTGCGCGGGGTGACGGGCGCAGGGAGTTCCGTGCTTCCCATGAGATAGGTGTCCACCGCTGCTGCGGCCGCTCGTCCTTCAGCGATCGCCCAGACCACGAGTGACTGTCCGCGGCCCGCGTCTCCGGCCACAAACACGCCGTCCGCGGTGGTGGCGTACCCATCGTCTCGCGAAATCGTGCCTCGGGGCGTGACCTCGGTCCCGAGTTGGGTGACGAGACTCTCGGTCTCGGGGCCAAGGAAGCCCATCGACAGGAGTACAAGGTCGGCGGGGATCTCCTGCTCCGTTCCCCACGCGTTTCCTCGCGAACCGTCCGGCATGACCTGGGTCTTGGCGAGCCGGATGCCGACCAGGCGGTGATCCTCGTCGCCGAGGAACTCCACCGTGTTCGCAAGAAAGGCTCGCGTCCCTCCCTCTTCGTGGCTCGTCGTCACGTCGTACAGGAGCGGGTAGGTCGGCCACGGCTGGGACCAGCCGTCGCGCTCCGTAAGGGGCTTGGCACCGATGGCGAGCGTCGTCACCGACTTCGCGCCCTGGCGCAGCGCGGTACCGAGGCAGTCCGAACCCGTGTCACCTCCGCCGATGATGACGACGTGCTTATCCTTCGCGGTGATCTGATTCTCGACCGTATCTCCCGCGGAGACCTTGTTGGCCTGCGTAAGAAAGGGCATCGCGAAGTGGATGCCCTGGTGGTGGCGCCCCGGGACGGGAAGATCGCGCGGAAGGGACGCCCCCGTCGCGACGACGACGGCGTCGTATCGAGAGCGAAGCTCGTCCCACAAGATGTCCTTGCCTATCCGCACATTGGTACGGAAGCGCGTCCCCTCCGCCGTCATCTGCTGGATGCGGCGCTCGACGTGGATCTTCTCCATCTTGAAATCAGGGATCCCGTAGGTCAGGAGGCCTCCGAGCCGATCGTCCTTCTCAAAGACCGCTACGGTGTGCCCCGCTCGAGTCAGTTGCTGCGCGGCGGCGAGCCCCGAGGGGCCCGAGCCGACGATCGCTACCGTCCTGCCCGTCTGCCGGTCGGACACGACGGGTTCGACGAATCCCGCCTCAAATGCGGCGTCGATGATCGACACCTCGATGTTCTTGATGGTCACCGCGGGCTGGTTGATGCCGAGCACACACGAGCTCTCGCACGGAGCAGGGCACACCCTCCCTGTGAACTCCGGGAAGTTATTGGTCGCGTGGAGGCGATCGATCGCCTCACGGTCATGGCCACGCCACACAAGGTCGTTCCACTCGGGAATGAGGTTCCCAAGCGGGCAGCCGTGGTGGCAGAACGGAACGCCGCAGTCCATGCAGCGGCTCGCCTGCCGGGTCAGGGCCTCCGGGTCCTTCGCGAGCTCGTCCTTGACGTACTTCCAGTCGAGTAATCGCACGGGAACGGGGCGATTCCCCGGCAGTTCCCTCTCCCTGTGCCTCAGAAATCCCTTGGGGTCAGCCACGGGTCACCTCCAGGAACTCGGCCCAGGCGCCAGGGGCCTCGAGATTTCCGCCCTCGGCCTCGATTTCGGCCAGGCGTTCGCGCACCCTCGCGTACTGGGAGGGAAGCACGCGGGTGAAGCGCATCCTCACCTCGTCCCACGCGGACAGGAGTTCACGGGCCTTCGGGGAATCGGTCTCCGCCAAATGCTTCTCCACGAGCGTGCGCACAATAACCTCGTCCTCCGCGTCGAGCGGACTCAGGGTCAGTTCGCTTGTCCTGACCGCCTCGCCGTTCACGCGCTCGGGGCGGAGGTCGAGCACGTAGCCGGTACCCCCGGACATGCCGGCGCCGAGATTTCGGCCCACGTGGCCGAGGATGACGGCCGTGCCGCCGGTCATGTACTCAAGCGCGTGGTCCCCCACGCCCTCGACCACGGCGGTCACGCCGGAGTTACGAACCAGGAAGCGCTCGCCCACCTGCCCCCGCAGGAAGAGTTCGCCGCCGCTCGCTCCGTAACCGATGACGTTGCCGGCAACCACGTCGGTTGAGTCGTCCAGCATGGCCTCTCGCGCGGGGCGTATGACCACCCGCCCCCCGCTCAAGCCCTTCGCGACATAGTCGTTTGCATCACCGAAGAGGCGAAGCGTGATGCCGCGGGGGACAAACGCACCGAAGGACTGGCCGACCGACCCGTGACACTCGACCGTAATGGTGTCGTCGGGAAGCCCCTCACCTCGGTAGCGCTTCGTGAGTTCGTGACCCAGCATCGTGCCGATAGTCCGATTGACGTTGCGCACCGCACGGGTGAGAGTGACGGGCTCACCCCTCTCCAGAGCAGGCGCTGCCTCCTTGATCAGCTCGAGATCGAGCGCCTTGTCGAGCCCGTGATCCTGGAGTGTTGACTGTCGGAGCGCGGCGTTGGCGGGCGGCGGGGCAAGGACCGGCGAAAGATCGAGACCACTCGCCTTCCAGTGTTCGATGGCCGCACGCGTCTCGAGGTGTTCGGCGTGTCCGATGATCTCGTCGAGGGATCGGAATCCCAGTTCGGCGAGCATCTCGCGCACCTGAAGCGCGATGTACTCGAAGTAGGTCACGACGTACTCCGGTTTGCCGGTGAAACGCTCGCGGAGTTCCGGACTCTGGGTAGCGATGCCCACGGGGCAGGTGTCCTTGTGGCACACACGCATCATGACGCAGCCGGATACGACGAGCGGCGCCGTCGCGAATCCGTACTCCTCCGCACCGAGCAGGGCGGCGATGACAACGTCGCGGCCCGTCTTCATCTGTCCGTCCACCTGGACGACGATGCGATCCCGGAGTCCGTTGCGCACCAGAGTCTGCTGGGTGTCGGCAAGTCCGATCTCCCACGGTGCACCAGCGTGCTTCATGGACGTCAGGGGGCTCGCGCCCGTGCCCCCGTCGTGTCCCGAGATGAGGACGACGTCGGACTTGCACTTTGCGACCCCAGCGGCCACGGTGCCAACGCCGACCTCGGAGACGAGCTTGACGTGAATACGGGCCTTGGGGTTGGCGTTTTTTAGGTCGTGGATGAGTTGCTTGAGGTCCTCGATTGAGTAGATGTCGTGGTGGGGCGGCGGCGAGATCAGTCCGACGCCCGGTGTTGAGTTCCGCGTCGTCGCGACCCAGGGGTAGACCTTCCCCCCGGGGAGTTGCCCACCCTCCCCCGGCTTCGCGCCCTGCGCCATCTTGATCTGAATATCGTCGGCGTTCACGAGGTACTCGCTCGTGACGCCAAAGCGGCCAGACGCGACCTGCTTGATCGAGCTGCGCTGCTCGGGATCGTAGAGGCGGGCAACGCTCTCGCCGCCCTCCCCTGTGTTCGAGCGGGCACCGAGGCGGTTCATCGCGATCGCGAGCGTCGAGTGCGCCTCCTCGGAGATCGATCCGTACGACATTGCACCCGTGCTGAAGCGCTTGACGATGTCGCGAACGCGCTCGACCTCTTCGATCGGGATGGGCTCTCGGTCGGACTTGATCTCCAACAACCCTCGGAGGGTCATGAGGCGTCGGGCTTGGTTGTCGATGCGTTCTGCATACTCCTTGAAAACCTCGTATTGCCGAGTTCGCGTCGAGTGCTGGAGCTTGAAGATGGCTTCTGGGTCGAAGAGGTGATCCTCGCTATCCCGACGCCACTGGTACTCGCCACCCGTATTGAGACGGCGGTGAGGTGGGGTCGCACCCGAGGGCGGATAGGCGTCCGAGTGTCGCTCTGCGACCTCGCGGGCGATGACATCGAGCCCGACGCCGTCGATCTGGCTGGGAGTTCCCGCGAAGTGGCGGTCGACGAGCTCGCGGGAGAGGCCGACGGCCTCGAAGACCTGGGCCCCGCGGTACGACGCGATCGTCGAGATACCCATCTTCGACATGACCTTCAGGACGCCCTTGCCCAACGCCTTGATGAGATTGCGTTGCGCCTTCTCGGGTGTGAGATCACCCAGGAGTCCGCGATTGGCGAGTTCCTCGACGGTCTCCATCGCGAGATAGGGGTTCACCGCCGCAGCACCGTATCCGATGAGGAGGGCCATGTGGTGAACCTCGCGCACGTCTCCTGCCTCGATCACGAGCGCTATCTGGGTGCGTGTGTGTCGCCGCACAAGATGGTGGTGCACGGCGGCGGTGAGGAGGAGGGAGGGAATCGGCGCGTGGTCGCGGTCGGAGTCGCGGTCCGAGAGAACGATGAAGCTCACGCCTTCGGCGACAGCCTTGTCGCACTCGGCGAAGATCTCGTCGAGCCGCTCGGCCAGACCCTCTCCGTCACGATGTACGGGGTACAGGCCTCGAATCCTTCGGGAACTGAAGACCCCCCGCAACTTGGGATCGGCATCGATGTGGATGATCTTGCCGAGCTCGTCGTTATCGATGACGGGGAAGTCGAGCACGAGCTTGCGCGCATGTTCTGGGGTGGCCTCGAGCAGATTCGGTTCGGGACCGATGGCGTCCGTGATCGAGGTGACGATCTCCTCGCGGATGGCGTCAAGCGGCGGATTCGTCACCTGGGCGAACATCTGCGTGAAGTAGTCGAAGAGGAGCCGTGGGCGTGACGAGAGCACCGCAATGGGGGCATCGTTGCCCATGGCCCCGAGCGGTTCACCCCCGCTCTGCGCCATCGGGGTGAGGATGATGCGCAGCTCCTCCTCCGTGTACCCGAAGGTCCGCTGGCGCCGAACGACGGAGAGAGGCGAGTGAGTGATGTGCTCGCGCTCGGGAAGGTCCGCAAGGCGAATCGTGTGCTGGGCGATCCACTCCTCGTACGGATTCTCTGCGGCGAGCGTCGCCTTGATCTCGTCGTCCTCAATAATCCGACCAGCCGCAGTGTCGACAAGGAGCATCCGGCCGGGCTGGAGTCGGCCCTTGCGCACGACGCGCGCCGGATCGACGTCCACAAGACCGGCCTCGGAACCCGCGATGACCAGGCCATCGTCCGTGACCCAGAATCGCCCGGGCCGGAGCCCATTGCGGTCGAGCACGGCGCCAACGACCGTGCCGTCGGAGAAGTGAAGCGCGGCGGGGCCGTCCCACGGCTCGATCAGGGCGGCGTGGTATTGGTAGAACGCTCGTCGCGCTGGGCTCATCTCCGTGTTGTTCTGCCATGCCTCGGGGATCATCATCAGAACCGCGTGAGGCAAGCTCCTTCCCCCCAGGTGGAGGAGCTCGAGGACCTCGTCGAAGTTGGCGGTATCGGAGGCCGTCGGCGTGCAGATGGGGGTGATGTCAGCGGTGTCGCCGAGCAGGTCGGATACGAGTTTGCCCTCTCGGGCCGCCATCCAGTTCCGGTTGCCGCGCAGGGTGTTGATTTCGCCGTTGTGTGCGATAAGACGCAGGGGCTGCGCCAGTTCCCAGGAGGGGAAAGTGTTCGTCGAGAAGCGAGAGTGCACGAGCGCGATCTCGGTGATGAAGTCGGGATCCTGGAGATCGGGGAAGACCTGCTCGAGTTGGTAGGTCGTCAGCATGCCCTTGTACGAGATCGTCCGCGCGGAGAGCGAGACGAAGAACACCCCCGAATCCCGCTCCGCACGCTTGCGGACGCGGTAGACCGCACGATCGAGGTCGATACCCGCAAGCCTGTCCTTCGCAAGGAAGACCTGGCGCATCGTCGGCATCGCCGCCCTGGCCGACGGGCCGACGGGCTCGGGATTGACGGGTACGTCGCGCCACCCCACCACCGTGATGCCCTCGGCGGCCGCGGCCGCCTCAACGGACGCGACTTGGCTCGCGGCGGTTGCCTCGTCGAGGAACGCGATGCCGGTCGCGTAGGAGCCCGCTGCGGGAAGTTCGAAGTCCACGACCTTGCGGAGAAATGCGTCCGGGATCTGCGTGAGGATCCCCGCGCCGTCGCCCGTCTGCTCCTCGGCTCCCACTGCGCCCCGGTGCTCAAGATTCTTAAGCGCCGTGAGCCCTGCCTCGGTGATGTCTCGGCCAGCGGATCCCCTCAGGGTCGCAACGAAGGCCACTCCGCACGAGTCGTGCTCGTACGCAGGGTCGTAGAGACCCACCTGGGAATCGCTCGCTCCTGGATGCGCCGACATCACACCGTCCTTCGTACCGCTCAGCCGAAGCCAAGTTTGCCTGGGTTTCGGGGCGCCGTCGTCCCGGTGTACACACGGGTATTCAGCGTACCGTCCCGCCACGCGACGCTCGAACCTCAGGGTTTCTTGGGCTTACCTTCCGTCGTCTTGCGTGCGGGAGGGCGTTTCGCCGCAGCCGCAGTGACCTTGGGTGCGGACTTCTTCGCGATGGGCTTCGCCACCGCCTTCGTGGAGATAGGCTTCGCCACCGCCTTCGTGGAGACGGGCTTCGCCGCCGCCTTCGCGGAGACGGGATCGGCCTTCGCTCCCCCTCCCCCCACTCCCGTGCGAGCGGGAGCCTCATCCTTCTGGCCGCGATGCCGGAACCCGAGTCCAAGGAACATACCGATTCCGAGCAGGAGGACCCCGATCGCAACCCAGACATTGATGCGAACCCCGGCGATATGAACGGCCGTATCGATGCGAAGCATCTCGATCCACAGGCGTCCTGACGTGTAGACCATGACATAGAGCCAGAACATGCGCCCGAAGCGGAACCTGTAGCGGCGATCCAGGTAGAGGATGAGCACAGCCCCCGCGACGTTCCACAGGAGTTCGTAGAGGAACGTGGGCTGGAAGAGTGTCCCCGCCTGATAGGCCGACGGGAAGGTGGGGCTCGTCGCGTCGATCTCGAGGCCCCATGGCATGGTTGTCGGGGCCCCGAACAATTCCTGGTTGAAGTAGTTTCCGACCCTGCCGATCGCCTGGGCGATGAGGACACCCGGAGCAGTGGCGTCCATGAACGCGGCGAACGAGACCCGTGCGCGTCGGGCGCCGATATACGCACCGAGCGCACCGATGGCAACCGCTCCCCAGATTCCCAGGCCTCCATCCCAGATCTTGAACGCGTCAAGGGGGTGCCCACCCTCGCCGAAGTACGGGCCGGGAGTCGAGACGACGTGGTAGATGCGCCCACCGATGATGCCGAACGGAATCGCCCAGACCGCAATCTCCTCCATCGCCTCTGAGTCTCCGCCGCGCGCCACCCAGCGGCGGCGAGTCATCCATAGCGCGACGAAGATACCCACGAGGATCGCGAGCGCGTACGCGTGAACCTTGAAGCCGCCGACCTCAAGGAGGACTTCCCAATCCAGGGGCGGACTCGGGATCGATACCGGGGTCATGCCTGTCCTCTCACGCCGGCTGCCAGCTCACCGACTTTCGCCTTGAGCGCCTCGATGCCCGCCTCGGGCTCCGTCGCGTCGAGCAAGGGGCGCACGAACGCGCTCCCCACGATCACCCCGTCAGCATAAGCGGCGACCTCGGCCGCCTGCTTCCCGGTCGAGACACCCAAGCCTACGCATACGACAGGTGCGCCCGCCTCGCGGGCCCGCTTGACGAGTTTCTCCGCCGCGCTCCCCACTGCGCTTCGCTCACCCGTCACACCCATAAGTGAGGTCGCATAGACGAATCCCGTGCTCGCGGCGACGGTCATGTGGAGGCGTTCGGGAGTAGAGGATGGCGCCACGAGAAAGATGTGATCGAGGTTCTCCGCCGCGGCAGCCTCGATCCACGCCTGACCCACATCGGGTGTGAGGTCGGGAGTAATCGCCCCGGATCCTCCCGCCGAAGCGAGATCGGCGGCGAATGCCCCTAGCCCGTACTGAAGCATGGGGTTGTAGTACGACATGACGACGCCCGGGGCTCCCGCAGCGACGATCGCCTTGACCGCGGAAAGAGCATCTGCCACGCGAGTACCGGAGGCCAGAGAGACCTCGGCTGCCCGCTGGATGATCGGGCCGTCGAGAACGGGATCCGAATAGGGAATGCCGACCTCGACCACGTCGACGCCCGCCTCCACCATGGCGACCATCGCGCGAATCGATCCCTCGACCGAGGGGTAACCGATCGGAAGGTACCCCATGAGTGCCGCATGCCCCTCGGCCTTGGCCGAGGCGAAGCGCTCCGCGAGCGCGCTCATGCCCCCTCCCCCGGGAGCATGTCGAAGTACTTCGCGGCCGTCTCGACGTCCTTGTCGCCCCGGCCGGAGAGATTGACGAGAATCGTGGCCGACGAGCCGAGTTCGAGTCCGAGTTTCATCACGCCCGCGAGCGCATGCGCGGATTCGATCGCGGGGATAATCCCCTCCGTGCTGCACAGGAGCTTGAAGCCTTCCATCGCCTCGGCGTCGGTGATCGGCCAGTACTCGGCACGCCCAAGGCCGGCGAGCCACGCGTGTTGGGGTCCGACCCCCGGATAGTCGAGGCCTGCGGAGATCGAGTGAGACGCCTGGGTCTGGCCATCCCTATTCTGAAGCAGAAACGACTGGGAGCCGTGGAGAACCCCGGGGCGGCCCCCGCTGATCGCCGATGCGTGGCGGCCGGTCTCCACGCCGTCGCCCGCCGCCTCGCAGCCGACGAGCCGGACGCCTGCATCGTCGAGGAAGGCATCGAAGATGCCGATGGCGTTCGACCCTCCCCCGACGCACGCGACAATGGCGTCGGGGAGGCCTCCGCGCTCCAGCATCTGTGCACGTGCCTCCACTCCGATCACGCGCTGGAAATCCCTGACCATCGCGGGAAACGGATGCGGTCCCGCCGCGGTCCCGAAGACGTAGTTCGTCGTGTCGACGTTCGCGACCCAGTCGCGATACGCCTCGTTTATCGCATCCTTGAGTGTTCGTGAGCCGGAGGCAACGGGAACGACCGTTGCGCCAAGGAGCCGCATGCGAGCCACGTTCAGCGCCTGGCGCTCAGTGTCTTCCTCTCCCATGTACACCGTGCACTCAAGATCCATGAGGGCCGCCGCCGTCGCCGTGGCGACGCCATGCTGCCCGGCGCCGGTCTCCGCGATGACACGCGTCTTGCCAATCCTCTTGGTGAGGAGCGCCTGGCCGAGCACGTTGTTGATCTTGTGCGAGCCCGTGTGATTGAGGTCCTCGCGCTTGAGGATGACCCTTGCCCCGCCACAGTGCCGCGCGAAGCGGGGAACCTCCGTGACGATGCTCGGACGCCCCGAGTAGTCCCGTGCAAGGCGATCGAGCTCCTCCTGAAACGCGGGGTCGACGCGGGCCTTCTCGTACGCGTCCGTGAGTTCGTCGAGGGCGGCCATGAGGGCCTCTGGGACGAATCGACCGCCAAAGTCACCGAAGTACGGGCCCGGTGCGGCCTGGAGCGAATCTGTCACGGACGAACCGCCCGAAGCGCGGGATGCGCCCCGGCGGCGACCATCTCGGCGACGGCGGTGCGGGGGTCGCGGTCCTTGACCAAAGCCTCGCCTACCAGCACCGCGTCGGCGCCCATACGCGCGTATTCGACCACGTCATGAGAGTCTCGGATTCCCGATTCGGCGACCCGGACAATCCCGTCCGGGATCGTAGGAGCGATGCGCCCGAAGGTGCTGCGGTCGACCTCGAGGCTCTTGAGGCTCCTTGCATTGATCCCGATCACGCGGGCACCGGCATCGACGGCGCGCTTCACCTCGTCGTCCTCATGAACCTCCACGAGGGCGGTCATGCCGAGCGAGTGCACCCGCTCGACCAACGACTCGAGCGCCATCTGCTCCAGCGCGGCGACGATGAGGAGCACCATGTCCGCGCCGTGGGCGCGCGCCTCCCATACTTGGTACGGCGTGATGATGAAGTCCTTGCGCAGGACGGGGATGTCTACCTTGCCCCGCACGGCATCGAGATCGGCCAGGCTCCCACCGAAGCGGCGCGTCTCGGTGAGGACCGAGATCACGGCAGCACCGCCCGCCTCGTACTCGGTCGCGAGTGCCGCAGGGTCCGAGATATCGGCGATCTCGCCCTTCGACGGGCTGGAACGCTTGACCTCGGCGATGACCGAGACCTCCTTGCACGCAAGGATCTGGCCCGCGTCCTTCGCTCCGGGATTCCGCGCAGCGCGCTCCTTGAGCGCGTCCATGGGGCACTGCTTCTGCCTCGCCTCTAGGTCCTCGAGGACCCCCGCGACGATGGACTCCAGGACGTTCATGGCGCCGTGTCTCCCATGGGTCCATGGTAGCCGGAGTGAACACTCGCGGTTCACCTGCCGCCGATCGCGAGGGACTAGGGAGCGAGGAACGGGGCGAACATGGGGGTGTTTCGCAAGACTGTGAAGAGGACGATGATACCGGGCAGTATCCAGCCCGCGGTCACGCTAAACGGCCAATCCCTGAGCCTGACACCCTGACCTCGCGCGAACCATCGGAGCCACAGGACGCCCAGGAGGGGCACCGCAAGCGCAAAGAGGAGATTCATCGATAGGGCGCCCGTGAGATCACCGTGGGCGAGGTCGTAGACGGCCCGCGTCCCTCCGCACCCAGGGCAGTACAGTCCGGTTGCCGCATGGAGCGGGCACACATAGAGCGCCCCCTGGACATGAGGATTGTGTGTCGCAATGTACGCAGTCGCGACAGCGGTAACGCCTGCGACGGCGACCGGCAGCACCGCGCCGCGCACAGAGAAACCCCGGCGGGCGCCGCGCAAGACCGCGGCGCCTGCCGGTGCCTCCGTTGTTACTGGCCCTGACACAACCAACTGTCCGGGTTGTCGACGCACCACTCAATGCTGCTCGTGCCATCCGCGAAGAGGGTCAGAGCAAGCAAGCCCAGGGCAATCGCGGCCGCGACGGCGCCCGTGATGATGCCCGTCAATGCCATGCCGCCGTTGGTGCCGTTGCCTTCTGCGATCTCCTTGCGGCCCAGGATGCCGAGGACGATCGCGACGACGCCACCGGGGAGGGAGATGAACCAGTAGCAGCACACGGCGACGGAGACGATGCCAACGATCATCGACGCGAGCGCCTTGCCGTTGTTCACTTTAGGCGCACCGGCCGGGGGCGGGGGGGGTGGTGTGGTCATGCTGATCTCCTTTGATTGAAGGCCACGCCCTGCCAGGCGTGGCTACCTTGAGGGCTGCCCGATACCGAGAGCCTTGAGGACAGCGTCAGCCGTGAGGCTTGCCACCGCCACGATCGATCCGTCATTCCCGGCGCGTCAACGCCGCAAATGCATCCGTGGGCCATGTCTGCTCCCTGGGTCGATATCGCGAGTCTAGCCAGAAGAGGCCGGACGAAGGCGAGTGGCAAGCGAAATCGCGCGGATCATTGCGGCGGCCTTGTCCCGTGTCTCCTGGGCCTCCCGGGCCGGAACCGAATCCGCGACGATCCCCGCCCCCGCCTGCACGTGGGCCACGCCGCTCTCGATGAGGGCCGTTCGAATCGCGATCGCCACATCCATGTTGCCCGCGAAGTCGAAGTATCCGACCGCCCCACCGTAGAAACCGCGGCGCGCGGGCTCCACCTCATCGATGAGCGCAATGGCTCGGGGCTTCGGCGCCCCAGAGAGGGTTCCTGCAGGGAAGGTGGCAATGAAGGCGTCGAGGGCGCCGTATGGGGCCTCGAGACGCCCCACCACGGTTGAGCAGATGTGCATGATGTGGCTATACCGATTCACGGCCATGAAATCGACGACCTCGACCGACGTGACCAGCGCGAAAGTCGGGTCCTTGCCGAGCAA
>CAZTJX010000023.1:0-13351 GCA_964613755.1 uncultured Demequinaceae bacterium
CGGATCTACCAGGGGCTGCTCGTATACCTGCCGTACCCGGTCGAAGAACTCGTCGACCTGCTTGACGCTGTAGCCCGAGCGCAAGAGGCCGGCGCGGGGGAACAGCTTGCTCATGATGTCTCCTTGATCGCGAGTTGGCCACAGGCCCCGTCGATGTCACTACCACGAGTATCCCGGATTGTTGCCGGAATGGCATGCTCCTCAAGCCGATGGATGAATTCGCGTTCGACCGCAGGTTCGCTCGCCGTCCACTTCGAACCCGGGGTCGGGTTGAGTGGAATGGGGTTGACGTGCACCCACGAGTGGCCTCGTTTCGCAAGTTTCTCCGCGAGCAGGTCCGCGCGCCACGCGTGATCGTTGATGTCGCGAATGAGCGCATACTCGATGCTCACCCGACGTCCCGTGGCGTCAAAGTAGCGCTTGGTCGCGTCGAGCGCCTGGTCCACCGACCACGTGGTGTTGATGGGAACGAGCTCGCTGCGGAGTTCGTCGTCCGGAGCGTGGAGAGACAGCGCGAGCGTCACCTGGAGACCCTCCCCCGCGAGGCGGTCGATCGCGGGGACGAGCCCGACGGTCGAGACCGTGATGTGCCGCGCGGCAAGACCGAGACCCTCCGGCTCCGGGGCAAGGAAGGTGCGCACGGCCCTAAGGACGGCGTTGTAGTTGGCGAGCGGCTCGCCCATCCCCATGAACACGATGTTTGACAGGCGGCGCGGCTTGCCCCCGAGTGCCCCGTCTCGGCATGCCCTGGCAGCGAGCCTCGCCTGCTCGATAATCTCGGCCGCACTGAGGTTGCGCGTAAGGCCCATCTGTCCGGTCGCGCAGAATGGACACGCCATCCCGCATCCAGCCTGACTCGTGACGCACAGCGTGGCGCGGTCGGGGTAGCCCATGAGGACGGATTCCACCTTGACACCATCGTGCAGGCTCCACAGGGTCTTGACCGTCTCGCCGTCATCCGTCGCGACCTCGAACGCGGGGCTGAGGAGCGGGGGGAAGAGGGCCTTCACGAGCGCATCACGCGACGCGGCGGGCAGGTCCGTCATGTCGTCGGGATCGGCCGTGAGGTGGGTGAAGTAATGGGTGGCGAGCTGCTTGGCCCGGAACGATGTGTGGCCTGCGTCGCGAACCGCTTTGGCACGCTCCTCGTTGGTCATGTCGGCGAAGTGGCGCGGGGGCTTGCCCCGCGAAGGCGCCGCTATGCGGAATGTGGGCGCGGGCGTCACTGAGTCCCCAGGAAGAGGGCGAACATGACGTAGGCCGCCGGCGCCGCGACCAGCAACGAGTCGATGCGATCGAGGACCCCTCCGTGACCGGGCAGGATTCCGCTCATGTCCTTGATGTCGATGTCCCTCTTGAGTGCGCTCTCCGCGAGATCGCCGAACACCGCTCCGAGAACGCTCGCGAGACCGACTGCCGTTCCGATCCACCACCGTCCGTCGAGGAGGAAGAACGCCCCCACCGTGGCGAAGATGGTGCCAGCAAGGAGGCCGCCAGCCGCACCCTCCCATGTCTTCTTGGGGCTGATCCCCGGAGCCATCTTGTGCTGTCCGAAGAGCATGCCCACGAACAACCCGCCTGTGTCGTTTCCCATGACGGCAAGCAGGAAGACGAAGACGCGCATCCACCCGCCCTCGGCCTGCTCCATGAGCACGACGAAGGAGGCGAGGAATGGGATCCACACGATGGTGAGGATGTTCGCGAGGGCGTCGTGAAGGGAGTTCTCCAACCAGTCGTCGACGAGACGCCATGCGATCGTCCCGCCGCAGCCCACGAGCACGGCGACGATGAGCCCCTCGCGTCCGTCGAACCACGTCGACACGCCGATGCCAATGGTCGCCGCGACGATGGGGGTAAGCGAGATGACCCTGCCCTGACGGGCAAGCGCGCGCTTCCATTCGGGATATGCGGCGATGCAAATCACGTAGACGAAGACCGTGAATCCGAGCTCGGTATATCGCGCGGCGCTGACGAAACCCACAAACAACACGACGCCCACGAGGGTCGCGAGCCAGAGGTTGCGGCCTCCTGGCCGCTCCTCGGGTGCCTCCCGCGCGCCGAAGAGCTCGGCCGGATTCCACGTCGACATTAGACCTCGAGCAACTCGCTCTCCTTGTGCGCGAGAAGGGCGTCAATCGCGTCGACGTGCTTCTTCGTGAGCCCGTCAAGCTCCTTCTCGGCGCGCATGCCGTCGTCCTCACCGACCTCGCCATCCTTGATCGCGGTGTCGATCGCGTCCTTGGCCTTCCTACGGATGTTGCGAATCGTCACCTTCGCGTCCTCGGCCTTGACCTTGGCGACCTTCACGTACTCGCGTCGACGCTCCTCGGTCAGCTGAGGCAGGTTGATGCGGAGGACGTTTCCGTCGTTGCTCGGGTTGAAGCCCATATCGCCGGCGCGGAGTGCGTCCTCGATCTCCTTCATGGCGCCCATATCGAACGGGGCGATGAGGATGGTCCGAGGTTCCGGCACAGAGATGGAGGCAAGTTGCTGGAGCGGGGTCGGGGCGCCGTAGTACTCCACCGTGACGTGGGCAAACATGGCCGTGGAGGCTTGGCCCGTGCGGATCTGCGCGAACTCGTCCTTCGCGACCGCCACGGTCTTGTCCATCTTGTCCTCGGCGTCGAACAGGGTCTCGTCAATCACGCGAACTCCTTCCGGCGCGGCTCACGCCGTCACCAACGTGCCGATTCTCTCACCGAGGAGGGCACGGGTCACATTCCCGGGCTCCTCTAGGCCAAACACGACCATCGGGAGGTTGTTGTCCATGCACAGGCTGAACGCCGAAGCGTCGAGGACCTCGAGCCGCCGCTGGAGCGCCTCGCGGTACGTCGTCCGCTCGATGCGCTCCGCCTTCGGATCCGTACGCGGATCCGCGGTGTAGACCGCGTCCACGCCGTTCTTTCCAAAGATGACCTCGGAACACCGTGTCTCGAGCGCCCGCTGGACGGAAACGGTGTCCGTCGAGAAGTAGGGCATGCCAGCGCCCGCAGCGAAGATCACGACGCGGCCCTTCTCCATGTGCCGCATCGCGCGTCGAGGAATGTAGGGCTCGGCGACCTGGCCCATCGTGATCGCCGTTTGGACGCGAGTGTCGACGCCCGCCTGCTCCAGGAAGTCCTGGAGCGCGAGGGCATTCATCACCGTTCCCAGCATGCCCATGTAGTCGGCGCGGGCGCGCTCCATGCCGCGCTCGGAGAGTTCAACTCCGCGGAAGAAGTTCCCGCCGCCCACGACCACCGCAACTTGGACGCCCTTGGCAATCGCCGCCGCGATCTCGCGAGCGATCCTCTGCACGGTGTCGGGGTCGAGTCCCACGACGCCCGCGCCAAAGGTCTCGCCCGACACCTTGAGGAGAACGCGCCGAGCCGCCGGAGGGGTATCGACGCCAGGGACCTTGTCACTCTTCTTGGGCATCGATCCTCCTCGGCGCGCTCTTTGCTGGTCTCTAGGCTCCCACGCGGAAGCGCGCGAACGCAGTAACCGCGCCGCCCGCCTGATCCACGACAGCACCCACGGTCATCTTGGGATCCTTCGCGAACGCCTGCTCAAGCAGGACGTTCTCCTTGAAGAACCCATTCATGCGCCCGTCGATGATCTTGGGGAGGGCGGCCTCCGGCTTGCCTTCGGCCCGGGAAACCTCCTCGGCAACGCGACGCTCATTGGCGACAACGTCGTCCGGGACGTCATTTCGCGAGAGGTACAGGGGCGAGTAGGCGGCCGTGTGCATCGCGACATCGCGAGCGATGTCCTGTGCGCCCGCGTCCGAGCCGACGAGGACGCCCACCTGCGCAGGAAGGTCCGGGTTCGTCTTGTGGAGGTACACCGCAACGGCGGGTGCCTCGATGCGGGCGACCCGACGCAGGACGAGTTTCTCGCCGAGCACTCCGGACGTCTCGCCGATGAGTTCGCTCACGGGCTTGCCCCCGGCGTCGGCCGCGAGCGCGGCCTCGGCGCTCGTCGCGTCTGCGGCGACCGCGGCGGCAAGCACGGCGTCTGCGAGGGCGATGAACGTGGGGCTCTTGGCAACGAAGTCGGTCTCCGAGTTGAGCTCAATCAGGGTGCCCACCTGACCGGCGCCTGCGTCCTGGACGCTCGCGGCGACGAGACCCTCGGACGCGGCACGACCTTCACGCTTCGTGACGCCCTTGAGGCCCTTGATACGTAGTACTTCGACGGCCTTGTCCAGGTCGCCGGCGGCCTCGTCGAGCGCCTTCTTGACATCCAACATCCCCGCGCCCGTACGGTCCCGGAGCGTCTGGATGTCGGCAACGGTGTAGTTCGCCATGTCGTTCGTTACTCCTTGTCTGCGGTCTTTTTAGCCGCGGGCTTCTTCGCCGCGGGCTTCTTGGCCGCAGGCTTCTCTGCTGCGGGCTTCTTCGCCGTGGACTTCTCAGCCGCTGGCTTCTTCGCCGTGGACTTCTCAGCCGCTGGCTTCTTCGCCGCAGGCTTCTTCTCGTCAGTCTTCTTCTCGTCGGGCTCGATCGCCTTGGGCTCCACACCTTCCTCGGAGTCACCCGCATCGGCAGTCGCTTCGGCAGCGACGGCCTTCTCCGCCCCCGCCTCCTTCTCGGCCGCAGGCTCGGCAACGACGTCGTCTCCGCCGAGGAGCTCTCGCTCCCACTCGGCGAGAGGTTCGGCATCGGCGCCCTCGACCGGCGCGTCTCCCTCCTTGGGTGCGTGACGAATCTTCAGGCCATCGGCGATGGCGTCGGAAATCACGCGCGTGAGGAGTCCCACCGAGCGGATCGCGTCGTCGTTCCCAGGAATCCCATAGGCGATCTTGTCGGGATCGCAGTTCGAGTCGAGGATGCCCACCACGGGAATGCCGAGCTTGGCGGCCTCCTCGACGGCGAGGTGCTCCTTGTTCGTGTCGACGATCCACAGGACGGACGGCGTGCGGGCCATTCCGCGGATACCGCCGAGCACCTTCTCGAGCTTGTCCTTCTCGCGTCGCATCCCGAGCAGTTCCTTCTTGGTGCGCCCGGAGGCCGCGACGTCATCGAAGTCGATTTCCTCAAGCTCCTTGAGGCGCGCGACGCGCTTCGAAACGGTCTGGAAGTTCGTGAGCATGCCGCCGAGCCAGCGCTCGTTGACATACGGCATTCCGACGCGCTGAGCCTGCTCCGCAATGGGCTCCTGCGCCTGACGCTTGGTTCCGACGAAGAGCACTGTCCCGCCGTGAGCGACGGTCTCCTTGACGAACTCATAGGCGGTGTCGATCTTCGCGAGCGACTGCTGGATGTCAATGATGTAGATGCCGTTGCGCTCACCAAAGATGAAGCGCTTCATCTTGGGGTTCCATCGGCTCGTCTGGTGCCCAAAGTGGACACCGGAGTCGAGGAGTTGGCGCATGGTGACGACGGGCATGGCTCGTCCTTTCGGCGCCCCTGCGGGCGCACGGTCCTGCGGGGCCCGCCCGGAAGCGAACCCCCTATGGTTGTCGGCCCGGCCGGATGGCCGTACCCCTGGCGACCACGCGGGTCGGCGCCGGGCGAACCCGGACCGTGCCTTCCCGGCGCTTCCCTTCGACCCGAGGGCCAACGAGGACGCGATTGGACACGCGATGTCAGCCGACTCACGCCGACTGCGGGGTCCATGCTACCGGAAGGGCCCTCGCGACGGTTACCTCGCGCCGAACGCTCCGTGCCTGAACGAGTGACCGAGTTTAGGCGCTTGCCCGAATGACCAGGCGCGTGTCCAGGATGTGGGCATGCGCCGTCTTCTCGCCGCGCAATCGAGCGAGAAGCACCTCCCAGATCTTCTCGCCCATCTCCATGGACGGCTGACTCACCGTCGTCAGTTGTACCTCTCCGCTGACCGCAGCCGAGTTGTCGTCAAAGCCCACGATGGCGACGTCGTCGGGGACGGACTTGTCGCGCTGACGCAGCACCGAAACCGCGCCCGTCGCCATGAGGTCGCTCGCGACGAAGACCCCGTCGATCGTGGGATCGCGATCGAGGAGCTCACGCATGGCACGCGTACCACTCGCGACGCTGAAGTCGCCATGAACGATGAGTCCCTCGGGCATTCCCGCGGCGTCGAGGGCACGGCGCCAGCCGGTCGTTCGGTCAATACCTGCGGGCATGTCGGCCGGTCCTGCAATGGTCGCGATGCGTCGCCGACCGATGTCGATGAGGCGCTGGGTGCCCATCTGCGCGGCCGCGGCGTTGTCGACGTCGACGTAATAGGCATTCGGCTGCTGTGAGTTCATCGGCCGCCCACCGAAGACCACGGGGAAGGTATCGCGTAGGCCGGCCAAGAACGCGTCGCCTGCGTGGTGAGAAATGACGATGGCGCCGTCCGCGTTCCCTCCCCGGAGGTATCTGTTCGTTTTCGAGGTGGGAACGAAGGGGCTCGCGAGCTGGAGATTGAGGACGTAGTCGCTCGGCTCCATCGCGTGCGTGATTCCATGGACGATCTCGGCGAAATAGGGGTCGCTGAAGAACCTGGACGTCTCCTCGGGAACGACCAGGGCGATTGCCTTGGTCTGCCGGTTCGCCAGGGATCGCGCGGCACGGTTGGGTACGTAGCCCAGCTCCTCGATCGCCGCCTTCACGCTTTCGAGCGCCTCGGGGCTGACCTTCGTCGAGCCGTTGACGACGCGGGACACCGTCGAGCGCGAGACCCCCGCTGCCGCCGCTACCTCTTCTAGCGTGGGAGGCAGGCCACTGGTTTGCTCCGCGATGATCATGGCACCTACCTTCCGTCGGATCGGGCGCGACGAGCGTACCGGAAGGTCTGGTCCGCATTCGGCCACCAATAGCCGGTCATAGGGCCCGCTCCGCAATGATGCGCCGGAACTCCGCGCCGCTTGCCTTGAGCGTCCGCTCCTGAGTCTCATAGTCAACCCGAACCAGACCGAAGCGCTTGCCGTAGCCCCAGCTCCACTCGAAGTTATCCATGAGCGACCAGTAGAAGTATCCACCGACCTCGACTCCGTCATCGATCGCGTCGAGGATCGCGGCCAGGTGAGCACGGACGTACGCCGTCCGCTCGACATCGTCGACCGAGCCGTCGTCGCTCACGAGATCGCTAAAGGAGGCCCCATTTTCCGTCACGTAGATCTTCACGGCGTCGTGCGTGTACTCGTCGCGCACTCTGCGGAGTAATCTCGTGAGGCCCTCGGGCTGCACCTCCCATCCCATGGCGGTACGGGGAAGTCCGCGCGGATGAAAGAAGACCCCCTCCGCCGCGGGGAACGGGGAGAGGATCGGACGATCCGTGGGTGCCGAGTTTTCCAGCGGCGTGGGAACGGGATGAACGCTCAACGCCTCGCCGTGATAGTAATTGATGCCGAGCACGTCGATCGGCGTCGAGATGATCGCAAGATCACCATCGATGATGTGACGTTCGAGGCCGTACTCCGCGATGTCCTCGAGCAGGTCCGCGGGATACTCCCCCCGAAACAGCGGGTCGAGGAAGAACCGATTCTCCTGCGCGTCGATCCGCCTCGCGGCATCGACGTCACCGGAATCGTTCGGATCGACGGGGTCCGCGACCGTGAGGTTGAGGGTGATCCCCACCTGGAGGTCCGGGTTGAGTTCACGGAGTGTACGCGTGGCGAGCCCGTGGGCGAGGAGGAGGTGGTGACCCGCGGTGACTGCGGCCTCGGGCTCCTGCCGCCCGGGAGCGTGGGCGCCGGCGAGGTAGCCAAGGAACGATGAGCACCATGGCTCGTTGAGGGTCGTCCAGGCCTTCACCCGGTCTCCGAGGACCGCGTGAACGTCCGCAGCGAATTCAGCGAACAGGAGCGCGATATCGCGACTGGCCCAGCCGCCCTTCTCCTCCAGCGCCTGCGGCAGGTCCCAGTGATCCAGGGTTAGCCACGGCACGATGCCTTTCTCAAGGAGGGAGTCAACGAGCCGTGAGTAGAAGTCGAGGCCCTTGGGGTTGACGGGACCTCCGTCGGGTCGAATCCTCGACCATGACGTCGAGAATCGGTAGGCGTCGACGCCGACGTCGTTCATGATCTCGACGTCCTCGGCGTAGCGATGATAGTGATCGCACGCGACCTCTCCGGAGTCCGATCCGAGTATGGCTCCCGGCACGCGTGCAAACGCATCCCAGATCGAGTCGGCTCTGCCATCCTCGTGCGTGGCGCCCTCGATCTGGTAGGCCGCGGTGGCGACACCGAGAAGGAAGTCTTGTGGAATCGGCCGGCGCATCGGCTCCACGGGCACGCCCGCGAGGGCTCCGGCGCGGAGGGTCATCCCTTCACCGCACCCTCCATGATTCCCTTGACGAGTTGACGTCCCACGGCGATGAAGAGGAGCAGCAACGGGATGATCGAGAGGAGCACTCCCGCGAGAATGAGAGAGAAGTCGTTGAAGTAGTTGTTCGCCAGCGTGCTGAGGGCAACGGGAAGGGTCGTCGCCTCGGAGCCCTTCAGCGCAATGTAGGGCCAGAAGAAGTTGGTCCAGGTCTGGATGAAGATGAAGAGCGCAAGCATCGCGGCCGCGGGCCGAGCCGTCGGGAGCGCGATACTCCAGAACGTGCGGAACATGCTCGCTCCGTCCACGCGCGCCGACTCAATCAACTCAAACGGCAACGCGTTCTTCAGGTACTGAGTCATCCAGAAGACCCCGAAGGCGGAAACCAGCGCCGGAAGGATGACCGACGGGAGCGTCCCGACGGTATTGAGGCGGATCATGATGATGAACAGCGGGACAACCGCGAGCTGGGTGGGGACCGCAAGCGTCGCGATAACGAAGTACAGGAGGCCGTCGCGGCCCCTAAACCGGAGCTTAGAAAACGCGTAGCCCGCGAGCGTCGAGAAGAACACCACGGACGCAGCGACGACGCACGAGACGATGAGGCTATTGAGGGTCGACTGCCAGAAGTGCACGGTCGGGCTGTCGATCACGGCTTTCATGTTCTCGAGGAGGTTCGGTCCAGGGAGGGCGAGGAACTGCCGCTTGACGATGGTGGTCTCGTCCCCGCTCGCGATCATCAATGACCAGTAGACGGGGTAGATCGCGACGGCGAGAACGAGGACGAGGAACGTGTAGCCGATCCAGCCGGGACGGCTCTCCTTGGTGGCGACGGAGTGGCGCTGTCCGCCCGAGAAGAAGCTTCGCGCCCGCTTCGACACTTCGCTCATGATGTTCGTCATTGCTCGCCCTTCGGTCCGGATCGGCCAATCAACCGCGTGAGGAGCAGGTTGATGACCCCAAAGAAGATGATGATGAGGAACAGGAGCCACGCGGCCGCGGCGGCGCGGCCGAGGTCCGTATCCACCCACCCGAGTTTGTAGATGTAGATGGTGAGCGTTCTCCACTGGCCGTCCGACCCGCCTGTGCCGTATTGGTCGTATAGGCGTGGCTCGTCGAAGACTTGAAGACCACCGATGGTCGACGTAATGACGACGAAGATGATGGTCGGTCTCAACTGGGGGATCGTGATCGAGAAGAACCGGCGGAGTTTGCCCGCGCCGTCGATCATCGCCGCCTCGTAGTAGTCGCGCGGGATGACCTGCATCGCGGCAAGGAAGATCAGGGCGTTGTATCCCGTCCACCTGAGGTTGATCATCGCGGCGATGGCGAGGTGGCTGGGGAGGACCTCGGAGTGCCAGCCGATCGGGTTGAGCCCTGCGTTCTCGAAGAGGGAGTTGATCACGCCCGTCTCGTCGGCGAACATCCTGCTGAAGATGAGCGAGACGGCGACCGGCGTGATGACGTACGGGAGGAGCACGCCCATACGCCAGAAGGTCTTGGCACGAATGTTGGTGTCGAGGACGGCCGCGATCGAAATGGCGAGGACGATCTGCGGGGCCGAAGAAAGGATGAAGATACTGAAGGTGTTGCGCAACGCGCCGAGGAACTTGGGGTCCGAGATGATGAATCGGAAGTTCTCCAGGCCGACATAGTCGCCCTGCCCTCCGATGAGGGACCAGTCGTGGAATGAGACGAACGCGGTGTAAACGATCGGGAAGAGGCCCGTGATCGCGAAGACAATAAAGAAGGGTGAGACGTAGAGGTAGGGGGCGATCTTGACGTCCCACCGCGTCAGCGTCTTTCGGAATGCGATCAGGCGGACCGGCCGCTCGTCGGCTTCAGGGGGCGTCGTTGTCATGGCGAACCTCTCGCGCGGCAGTGGTCGAAGGTTTGGTACTCACCCTACGAGGGCCGGATCGCTAGGCAAAGTGCCGCGCGACCCGGCCCTCGTTGAGAGAGAGCTAGCCGATTGCCGCTACATCCGTGAGGAACTTGTCCCACGAACTTGCGATGGTGTCCGTCTTGTCGACGTCGACACGTGCAATTGCCTGCTGCATAGCGTCGTTCACCTGGAAGTACAGCGCACCCTTGAACGGAGGCGTCGGATCGACGGCCGCCGCGCGGTTGGCGAAGATCTGGCCAACAGGAGCGTCGTTGAAGAACTCATTGGTGAACTCGGTGAGTGCCGGGTCGTCGTACGTGTCGACCTGGCTCGGGAAGTTGCCAGTGGTCTGGAACGCCGCGATCTGCTGCTCGGGAGCAGTCAGCCAGTCGGCGAAGGCCTTGGCAGCCTCGAGGTTCTTACCCTGGGCAGGAACGGTCAGGTACGAACCGCCCCAGTTACCGCCGCCACCGGGGAAGACGTCAGCGACGTCCCAACCCTCAATGCCTTCGGCGTTACCAGAGATAACACCAAGCATCCAGCCGGGGCACAGCTGCGTCGCGAACGCGCCGCTCGTGAACCCTGCGCTCCAGTCGGCACTCCACTGCCCGAGGTGGGCAGAAAGCGTCGCGCTGGCGTTGAGGACATCGTTGTAGATCTCCTCAACGTCCGGGTTGTCGGCGGCGATGACATCGCCATCAGGCGTGTCGTACGCCTGCGTGACCTGGTTGATCATGCCCTGGTAGGTAGCACCAGCCGAGTCGAACCACGCCGCGTCGCTGTTGGCGACGAAGGTCTCGCCCACCGCGAAGTAGTTGTCCCAGTCGCCGTCAAGAAGGTCGGCAACCTCATCGCGGTCGGACGGGAGTCCGGCGGCCGCAAAGAGGTCGGCACGGTAGCAGATGGCCTCGGGGCCGATGTCCGTTCCGTAGCCGATCAGGCGACCGTTGGCGTCCGTGGCGGCATTCGCCTTCCACGGGATCCAGCGGCCCTCAACGCTCGGCGACGAGAGGTCGTACAGCTTGTCCGAGTACTGCATCATCTCGGAGAACCAGTCGATCTCAACGGCCTCGACGTCGGCGAGGCCGGAGCCCGCGCCGAGCTTGGTGAAGTAGTTCGCACGCGCGTCGTTGCTCGTCGCAGCGATCGTGTGGTTGATAGTGACGTTCGGGTGCAGGGCTGTGAAGCCAGCCAGCAACTCGTCCGAGTACCCGAAGTCGTTGAACGTCGCCAAGGTCAAGGTGATGTCCTCGTCCATCCACGTGCTCTCGGGGGAAGCCGAGGCAGAGGCGGATGTATCTGAGGACGAACAGCCAGACGCGAGGAGAGTAAGCGCTGCTGCGGCACCGAAGGCCACCGCAGTTGTGCGACGTGAGATGCTCACGGTCACTCCTTTGTGTTCGTGTGATGGAGATTCTGTGAGAGCGCTCCCATGTAGTTGTGAGAGCGCTCCCACGCGATCAGCGCCAGAATAGGCATCGGGGGGAATCGCTGTCAAGCGAAGAGCGAAACTGCGGTGTAACGGTATGGTCACGGACGCCTCGATGCCCTCCCTCGCCGTTCCGATGTCCCCGGGTCGAGGGACCCGCGCGATCCGCTCTGAACCTCACCGATAGCGAGCGCGGGTGGACACATCCGCCCGATGCTCGTCACATGGACTCCCCCCTCCCGTGCCCTCGATCCCGACACATTGGTCTCCGTGCCCCGCGCCGGGCACTCCTGGCCGCTATCTGCACTATCTTGGCAGGCATCGTGGCACTCGTCCCGAACGCGGCCATCACCCACGCAAGCGTCGGGAATCCTCCCCTATCATCGCTTCACGCGCCCATATCCCCGTTCTCTGCCTCCCATCTGTTCGACCGTCCCGACGCCCCATGGGCCCCCGGGCACCGCGGGATTGATCTGGATGCGTCCGTGGGCGACGCGGTCGTATCCCCCGGAGGTGGACTCGTGACCTTCGCGGGCACGGTTGTCGATCGCGGCGTCGTGACCGTGGATCACGGCGGGGGGCTCCGCTCGAGCGTGGAACCGATCACTCCGTCGGTGGAGATCGGCGACCATGTGCAGGCTGGCGAACTCCTGGGGACCGTCTCCGATGCGTCCGGGCATTGCGCCCCCGCCACCTGCGTGCACTGGGGTGTGCGGCTCGGCGCGGAGTACATCAACCCCCTCGACGTCCTCGTCGGCTACGGGCGGATCGTGCTACTTCCCTAGTCGAACGCCCCGGAGCGCACGAGCGTCTCGCGAAGCTTTGCGACCGCGCACGTGTGGATCTGCGAGACGCGGGATTCGGTCACGCCGAGGATTTTTCCGATCTGGCCGAGAGTGAGGTTCTCGAAGTAGTACAGGCGCAGCACCTCCTGCTCGCGTTCCCTCACTCCGCGGATGGCCTGGCCAAGCAGTACCAGGGTCTCGCGGTCGTCGACCGCGCTACCCGCGCTCGGAACGCACAGCGAGCGCGCCGAGACCTCTCTTTCGATCTCGCTCCCGTCGCGAACGAGGGTTTCGAGAGGGGCCATGTATGACAGCGCCACCTGGGCCCGAACCGTACGAACCTCTGAGACCTCCCACCCAAGCTTGTCCGCGACAGCCGTGTCCTTCACACAGGATTGCTCGCGCTGCTCAAGTTCCCTCGTCGCGGTCTCAACCCGACGCGCCTTGCTCCGTACGGAGCGCGGCACCCAGTCGGCGGCTCGGAGCTCGTCGATGATCGCCCCTCGGATTCGCGTTGCGGCGTACGTCTCGAACTTGAACCCGCGCTCCGGTTCGAACTTCTCGACAGCGTCGATGAGGCCAAACATGCCGTATGAGACGAGGTCCCCGAGCTCGACGGTATCGGGAAGACGGACGACCATGCGCAGGGCAACCTGGGTGACGAGAGGGGCGTAGAACGCAATGAGGTTGCGCCTCGCCTCGGCCGCGGCTTCCTCGTCCACCCCGGCGAGTGCCGTCCACCACGGGGCGGCCACACGAGCGACGGGACGGTGAACTATCCCGGACTCGACGTCGAATCCGGATTCCTCGGTCGTGGTGGTGAAATCGGACATGGTGCTCCCTCAGGCTCGCGGATGCGCGAGTTGGTAAGACGCCCGGAGGCGTTCCGCCGTGACATGCGTGTACCGCTGCGTGGTGCTGAGACTTGCGTGACCCAGGACTTCCTGGACCGATCGGAGATCCGATCCCCCCGCGACGAGGTGAGTGGCGGCCGAGTGGCGAAGCGGCCGCCTGCACGCCGCCGAAGACGTCGAAAAGC
>CAZTJX010000024.1:0-12949 GCA_964613755.1 uncultured Demequinaceae bacterium
CAGCCGGGATTGACGAGAGTGGTACATCGTCGCGCGTCGCGGCCAATTTCTGGAGAGTGTCCTGACTGTCCTCATATTGGAGTTCAACGCGGTAGTGGTAACTCGCCTTACCCTTCGCGTCATGTTGCGGTGCACGCAACTGGCCCGCCACGCCTTCGACGGTGCGGCCGGACGACGCAAGGAGATCTCGGACTACGCAGAAGATGACGAATAGCGTCGTAATCCGTTGCTGTCCATCAATCAGCTCGAAGGTTCTCTTATCGGGTCTTGTCCTTGCAACGATTGTCCCAATGAAGTACTCCGGCCGGTAGTCGCCGGTCGTCGCATCAAACTCTTGCAACATGTCAGTGAGGAGTTTCTCTACCTCGTCGGCTTCCCACACGTACTCCCGTTGATAGTCCGGGACGACGTAGAAGTCTTCGAATACCTTCTCGATCGTCAGATCGTCCGACTCGAACTTCTCGTCCACGTATGCTCCCTCGCTCACCGGAGGCTGGCAGTGTGCCGTGTCGCCACACTAGCGACAGGTGTGAACACGCGCCAGTTGTTGACTGTGACGCCGCCGACCCCTGGCTGCACTGGCCGTCGTGTCCCGCTCGCGACGTGTTGCCCTTTGCGCGCTCGAGGGTGACACAAAGCATCTCGCGGTTGTCAAGCTCCGACGCGCCCCTTTCGACGAACCGGCGACACGGTCGGCATCCATTTCCTGCAGAGCGTCGTCGCGGGCCAGGTCGGGACCAGTGCCGACGATGGGTGGTGGCCGATTCGACGTGCCAGCTGGGGTGGCTGCTTCCGTCTAGCCGTTCAAAGTGAGAGCGCCGGTCTCGCTAGCGCGTGCAACGACGAACAATGCGATACGAACCAATCGTTGTCGCCTCCCGTTCTCAGAAGCCAAGTACCGGCGCATCGGATCAGGTCAACCCATCGTGACAGCGATGACGGCTCGGTCCGCCAAGTCTTCGACAGGCACGAGCGCCCCGCGCTTGCCGTCGTCCACGAGCTCCACGGCCCTCCCGTCGATTGTCACGCTCGCGACCCCGGTCTCCACGCCGTCGGGATTGCTGACGCGAATAGTCAGGCCGAGACCGCGGAAGCGTCGCGTCACCTCGTAGCCGTCCCAGCCCGTGGGCAGGCAGGGGTCGATGCGGAGCCCCGCGAGCTCGGGTCGGATGCCCAGGATGTACTGGGTCACGCCCACATACGACCAGCTCGCCGTCCCCGTCAGCCACGGGTTGCGCGCCTGCCCGAACCGCGGCGACTCCGGCCCGTGCGTGAACTGGCAGTAGACGTAGGGCTCCACCTGGTGCACCTCGGCGGAGTCGTTGTACTTGGCCGGCAGGAAGCCCCGGTAGTACTCGTAGGCACGATCGCCGCGCCCCAGGATGCCCTCCGCGACGATGGTCCACGAGTTCGCGTGGCAGAAGATCCCGCCGTTCTCCTTGTGGCCCACCGGGAAGACCAGAAGCGACAGGCCGACGCCGGGGACGGCGTGCGTATGAGCCGGGGCGCACAGTGCGACGCCGTGCTCCGTCGCGAGCCGCTCGTGCACCGCGTCCATCGCGCCCAGCGCCCGCTCGTGCGGGACGGTCCCGGAGATGGCCGCCCAGACGTTTGGCTCCAGGTAGATTTTGCCCTCGTCCAGCGCGTCGGACCCCAGCTTGGCGCCCGTCGCGGAGATGCCCCGGATGTACCAGCCGCCGTCCCACGCAGACTCCAGCACGGGCTCAAGTCGCTCCAGCTCCGCCCGGGCCCACGCGGCGTCGTCCGTCCGTCCGCTCTGCTCGGCGAGCTCCGCCACCACGCGCAGGCCGTTCGCCATGAGGAACGTGGAGAACATGCTCTCGCCCTCGGTGCCGAACTGGATGGTGTCGTTCCAGTCCGCCTGGAGCCCCTGGACCAGGCCGCTGGGCCCGGAATGCGCGAGCGAGAACTCGATCGCCCGACGCAGGTGGTCGAAGACGGTCGCCTCGCCGCGGTCGGCGAACGACAGCACCTGGTCGAGGTAGGCGAGGTCGCCGGTCTCGTAGACGAAGTTGGCGACGGTGATCGGGAGCCACAGCGCGTCGTCCGAGCGGTACTTGTCGATTGTGGGCGTGGCCTCGTGGCCGGGGTTGTGGGTGAGCGGCTTGACGAGCGGCATCGCGCCGCCCTCCTGGGTCTGGCCCGTGATGATCATGTCGAGGCGCTCGCGCACGGCCTCCGGGATGGCGTGCGTGACCGCGAGCATGTCCTGCACCGTGTCCCGATACCCCAGCCCGTCGCGGTCGCCCGCCTCGATGAGGCTCACCCCGCGCGACCAGTTGAACGTCATGTGCGTCTGGTACGCGTGCCACACGTTGATCATCGAGTTCATCTCGGCGTCCGGCGTCGCGACCTGGAGCGGGGCCAGGTAGTCGCGCCACTCGGCGCGAATCGCCGCGAGCTCCGCCTCAACGCGCTCCGGCGTCCCGTACTCCGTCATGAGCTCGCGCCCCGGCCGGTGAGTCACGGGGTTGACCTTGTCCTGGTCCTCCCACGCCTCGTCCGGGTCGCCGACGCCGAGCATGTAGATGACGTGCCGGGTCTCGCCGGGCGCCAGTTCCAGTCGCGAGTGGAGCGACGAGCAGGAGTTGTCTCCCACCGTTTCGGAGCCCGAGCACTCGCCGCGCTCGACAGCGAGGGGGGCGGCGGGGGTGCGGTACGGGCCGAGGAACGCGTCGCGGTCCGTGTCGAAGGATGCGACGGGAGCCCCCGCGAGGCCGAACCACAGCGACATGAACGCGTCGCGCGTGGAGTTCTTGCGCGAGATCATCCCGTCCTTGTATGTGGCGAGCACCACGTACTGCGAGTACTGGAGGTTCTCCAGGTCCTGGCGGTAGTTCCACTCGTTCGCGAGCTCCGCGTAGCTGAAGGCGCTGATGGTGCGCGGCTTGTCGGTGGTGTTGGTGACCTTGACCGACCAGTACTCGAACGCCTGGCCCTTCGGCACGAAGAAGGTCGCCTCCGACTCGATACCGCGGTAGGAGGAGGTGAAGACCGAGTAGCCGAGGCCGTGGCGCACGCTGCAGGCCTGTTCGGACTTGTCGGGACCGTCGTCGCCCGGCGCCCCCGACGTCGCCAGCGGCTTGCCCACGGGCTGCCACGACGCGCCCCAGAAGTCGCCGTCGGCGTCGTCGCGCAGGTAGACGAACCGCCCCGGCTCGTCCTGCGGGACGCCGTTGAACCGAAAGCGCAGCACGCGCCCCAGCCCGCCGGACTTGTAGAACGAGTACCCGCCAGCGTTCTGCGTGATGATGCCGCCGTACAGGCGCGAGCCGAGGTAGTTCGACCAGCTCCGGGGTGTATCCGGGCGCGTGATGACGTACTCGCGGGCGTCGTCGTCAAAGTGTCCGTAGCGCATGAGTTCCTTCCGGGCCGCTGGCCGAACACCAGCCTAGAGGGACCATCGGGGGTGCGGATGACCCATTCTCCAAGTAAGATACAAATCCAAGAGTTACTTGGAGTTGGAGAAGATGTGAAGACGCCTGCGGATCTCCCCGTACTCCCTACTCCCGAGGGATTCGGCGAGTCGATCAAGCGAGCGCTCGGTGAAGGTCTGGCCCCGTGGCTCGCCAACGCACAACATGGGTACCGCGCGTGGGAGACGTTCCGGTTCACGACGCCTCCCGGGGGCTACTCGATCGAGGAGTGGTGGCACATCGTGCGTTCCGCGCGCCTTTCGTCGGCACGGCAGATTCCAGGACTCGTCGACAAGGCGGGAAAGCCGTTCTCCTTCAATCTCCCCGACGACGTCCTGCGCGGGTGCGACGCGATCGCTCGCGAAGCGTCGGGTCAGATCCGGATTAGCGAGCTCGTTACGGACCCCGACACTCGCAACAGGTACGTCGTCAATTCCCTGATCGAGGAAGCGATTACGTCGAGTCAACTCGAGGGAGCCGTGACGTCGCGACGCGACGCGAAGGACATGATCCGTACAGGTCGGGAGCCGCGCGACCACAGCGAGCGCATGATCCTCAACAACTACTACGCGATGGAACGTATCCGCGAGATCGCCGATAGCCCGCTTACGCCGGAGGTGGTCCGCGTGCTTCACCGGGTCGTCACCGAGGGGACTCTCGATCACCCCGAGTACGCCGGAAGGATTCAAGACGACGAGTCCATGCGGGTGTCGGTGTGGGATGGTGACCAGCTGCTTCATCGGCCCCCGCCCGTCGACGAGCTCGAGAGGCGGTTGGAGGCGCTTTGCGCATTTGCCAACGGCGAGTCTGAGACCCCATACATGCCGCCCGTGCTTCGGGCGATCACCATCCACTTCATGATGGGCTACGACCACTACTTCGAAGATGGCAACGGTCGTACCGCGCGCGCGTTGTTCTACTGGTCCATGCTCAGGGAGGGCTACTGGCTCACTGAGTTCCTTAGCATCTCCAGGATCCTGCGGAAGGCTCGAGCGAAGTACCCGCGCTCCTTCCTCCTGACGGAGCAGGACAGCGGCGACCTCACCCATTTCTTCATCTATCAGCTCGGGGTGATTCAGCGCGCGTTGTCCGACCTGCGTGACTACCTGGCCGTGAAGGCGCAGGAGATCCGCGGGATCCAGTCGCGCCTCAAGGGAATGCCGAGGGAGTTCAATCATCGCCAACTGGCGGTGCTTGAGCACGCTGCACGTAATCCGGGCGCAGCCTACACCGCGAAATCCCACGCCAACAGCCACCGCGTCACTCCGGAAACCGCGCGCCAAGACCTCATCGCTCTTGAAGAGCGCGGTTTGTTGAACAGATTCAAGATCTCGAAACAGTTCGCGTGGAGTCCGGCCGAGAACCTTGCGGAAATGCTGTAGCGCCGAACTCCAAATGTTCTCCAAGTCGGCCTTGCATTTGGAGTTGTTGTTCGGCCGGGGAAGCCCTCTACTCGTCCGCACCGTCGAGAGGCTCCCAGTCGCCCGCGGCGGTGCGCCCCATCGTCACGACCTCGCCGGTCTCGGCGTCGTAGAGCGAGACGGCCGCGCCGTTCGAGGCCCCCACCTGTCCGAGGCCCTGAAGTACATCGTCCTCCCCCCACCCGGTCGCCACGACCTTGCCAATCCTCGCCCCCGTCATCCCCTTGCCGGTGATGATGCGAACGTCGCCGGTGGGCGAGACGGCAATCAGGTCGGAAACGCTCGAGGGCCGCCACGGTCCGACGCCGAACACGCGGCTCCCCTCGAGCTTCTGGGCGATCTTCAACCCCCTGTTGGGTCGCGCGAGATGGGAGGAATCGAGCGTGTAGACGATGACGTCGCCCGTGCGCGTCACCGCGACGAGGTCGGGGGTGCCGTCGAAGTCGATATCGCCGGCAGGGGCGACCGAGGTGTACTCGCTCCAGAAGTAGTCGTCGGTCGGAACGTATCGCGTGTCGGGGAGCTCGAACGGCTGCCAGTAGGGACGGGAGACAGGAAGATCGTCCGGCACGTCGAGGGAGAGGTTGGGAACGTACTCGATGCGGGCGCTGTCCGCGGGATCGGAGACGAGGATCGGCGTATCGAACCCCGTCCCCGTGGACGGGTGGAGAAGCAGTAATCCGTCGTGGCCCCACGTGAGGACGTCGGCGAAGCCATTGTGGTCCACGTCCCCCGCGACCGCCGCGCTCCTCACGCCGGGCGCAGAGAACTCAAGCGTGGAGGGGGCCGACGCGGTGGCCAACGCCGTGGGAACGGGGCGAACGAGGTTTCCCGTCGCGGCGTCACGCGCGAGGAGGGTCGCGCCATCCCGGAGTTCCCAGCCCACCGCTCCCATGGGTGCATCCCACTGCGTCGAGAGGGCGCGCCACTCGACGAAATCCCCAGAGAGTCCGTCCTCGCCGCCGAGGAGTGTGCGGGTGCGGCCCGTGTCCGCATTGCGAACCAGGAGGTCGGGAAGGCCGTCGCCGGAGACATCACCCATGGGCGCGATCTCGTCAGACTCTCCCCATCCGCCGCTCACGACCACGGGTGGAGCGAAGCCGCCCTTCCCATCGCCCAGGAGAACGGCGAGCTCGCCCGAATCCGCGACGATCACCGCCAGGTCGGGCGTCCCGTTCCCGTCGACGTCGCCCGCATTCCCGATCGCCGCGAGAGCCCCGAATACGGACGTCGCGGGAACCGAGGGCTGAAGGTGCCCTGCACCGTCGCCCGCATGAACCGCGATGAGGCCCGAGGCTGGATCGCCCGTGACGATATCGGGAATCCCGTCGCCGGTGATGTCGCCGGGGCTGAGGACGAACGACGCGTCGGGTTGATAGCCGACGGCGACGGGCTCGCCGAGGGCGCCGGTGCCATCGTCGGAAAGGCGGACCAGGAATCCCGTTGACGCCTGTCGAGCCACGACGTCCGCACCCGGACCCCCGGTGAGCGACGGGCCCGCCGTGATCAGGTCGTAGCGGACAGAGAAGTCGGCCACGACCTCGGCGCCCTGGAAGGGCGCGGACGAGGCGGCGGAGTACCCCGAGGAATGGATCACGACCAGATCCCCGATGATGGAGACAAGGTCAGCGGTCCCGTCTCCCGTGACGTCGGTCGTGAACGGCGCGGCGGGTAGATGTTGAGCTGCGAGCACCCGGGCTCTGATCTCGGGGAGGAGGGCGTAGAGGTATTTGCCCGGGCAGGACGTGCTCGACTCCGGTATGTCCTTGTGGCCGATGATCGCGGGCCAGGTTCCCTCGTGGAGGAGGATCCCGTCGGCGGCCGCGCCGTGAAAGGTGAGTTTCCAGGCAAGGAGGGTCACCAGGCTGTTGAGGGCGGCGGAGGGAACGGGTTCCTCCTGGAAGTTGCCCATGACGCAGACGCCCGTGACGATCGGGTTGAACGAGTGCGAGTGGGCACCGCGCGAGACCTGCTCGACGCCCCCCGCCCTGCCCTCCCAGATCCCCCCGTAGCGATCGATGAGGAAGTTGTAGGCGATGTCCCAGAAGTCGCGGCCCTCCATGTGGAGGTCCTGAATCGAACGCAAGATCGAGGGGACCTCCGAGCGCCGATAGTCGTTCGTTCCCGCGGAGTGGTGGACGCCCACTCCCTGGACGGTCGTCGATTCGAACCACGTCGTCGGAACGTCCGCCTTCCACTCGTCCCGCAAGTGAATGACGGGTTGGGGATTGTCCACCAGGCGCTCCGGTTCCGGAGAGGGCGGGGTGTTCGTCGTTTCCTCGAGCGGAAGGCTCGAGGCCTGGGGCGAGGTGCGCGAGTATCCGATCGATCCCGGGCCGGGCATTGCCGCCAGCGTGTCCGCGTCCTGCACCGCGGAGGAGTAGAGGCGGACGGTGAGTCCCGCGGGAGTGTCTCCCGTGACGTATGCGCGGACCTGGATGGCGTCGACGCCGGTGACGATGAACGGTTCGGTTCCGCGGCGCTCAGCCGTGCCGGGGCGGTCGCCAGTGAGGTCGTCGACGGCGAGCTCCTGCCAGCCATGCCAGCCCCCGTCGCGGAAGTAGCGCGCGTCGGCGCGCAGATCCGCTTCTCCGTCCCAGGTGACCCCCGCGACGTAGGGCGCGCTCGGGTCGAGTGGGATCGGGTCCGACAGCGCGGTGGGGGATTCCATACGGCTCATCGCCGTCGGATCACCGAGCGAAGCGCGGCTCGCCGTGGGGGTGAGCGCGCCCGGCTCGGCCAGACCCCAGTCGGACACCCCGGCGAGCGCGATGACGTCGCGGTCCCCGAGGGGCCGCAGGGTCCCTGGCATGAATCGACCGTGATCGAGGGGGTTGGACAGGCCGATTGCCGAGCCGCTCAGCGCCACGACGAGGCTGATGCCGAGGGTGACGCTCGCGCCCCATCGAGCCGCGTGCCGAACGCCCATCATCCAGACTCCCTTTCCCGTCTCGCGTGGATCGCCACCTTAGTCCTGAGTTCCCCCGAGCTCCCGTGCCATCTCCTTCGCCCGCGCGGACGCGGCTTGCGCACCCGCGTGAAGCACCTCGTCAAGCCCCGCCTCCTTCATGGCATGAAGGGCCGCGAGCGTCGTCCCACCAGGCGACGAGATCTTGGCTCGCAGCGCCTGCGGCGTCTCGCCGGTCTCGACGAGCAGGAGGGCGGCGCCCACGAAGGTCTGCGCGGCGAGCTGTGTCGCGACGAGGCGATCCAGGCCCTGGGCCACTCCAGCCTCGACCAGCGCCTCGACCACCGCGTAGAAGTATGCGGGTCCGGATCCAGAGACCGCCGTTACCGCGTCCAGATCGGCCTCGTCGACCGTGAGGACCAGGCCCGTTGACCGGAGCATCGCGCCCACGAGGGCGAGGTGTCGCGCATCCGCATTCCGGCCGGGGGCGATCGCGGTCGCGCCGTGGGAAACGATCGCGGGGGTGTTCGGCATGGTGCGGATCACGGGCGTACCCGCGGCGAGGCGTTCCTCGAAGAAGGAGGTCGGAAGACCAGCGGCGACCGAGACCACGAGCGCGTCGGGCTCGAGTGCGGGACCCGCGACCTTGAGCACCGCGCCGACGTCCTGGGGCTTCACCGCGATCACGACGATGCCAGCGCCGGCGACCGCCGACGAGAGCGAGGAATCCAGTTCGACCCCGTGGGTTTCCCGAAGCGCCGACGCGCGGGCCTTGTCCTTTTCGGAGACGACGACCGCGTTCGCGGGCCAACCGGCCGCGAGAAGCGCGCCGACGATCGTGCCCCCCATCACGCCGCCACCGAGGACGGCGACGCGGGGCTGGACGCCGGGCTCCTTGGGCGATTTGTTCACCCGCTCAGGCTAGCGTGCGATGCCCCATGCTCAGCCCGTCCGCCGCCGCAGGGAGGTAATCCCGAGGACGAGCGCGCCGATGATGAAGCAGCACAGAATCAGCACTTCATTCCAGATTCCGGAGGCGTCGGTGTTCGCGGAGAGATAGTGGATGGCGTCGATCGCGTAGGAGAGGGGTAGGGCGTCCGAGATCCACTCGAGAACCTGCGGCATCTTGCTTCGCTCGATGGCGATCCCCGCGAGGAGCAACTGGGGAAGGATGACCGCAGGCATCATCTGAAGGGCCTGGAACTCCGTGCGCGCGAGCGACGAGGCGGCGAGCCCGAGCGTGGTTCCGAGGATCGCGTCGAGCACGATGATCAGCATGAGCGCCCACACCGGGCCCTGGAAGTCGAGCCCCAGCACCCAGACGGAATACGCGACGACGAGCGAGCCCTGAACTGCGGCGAGGAGGCCGAACGCGAGGGCATAGCCGAGCACGATGTCTGCGCGGCGCGCGGGCGACGCCATGAGGCGCTCCATCGTTCCGCCCTGACGCTCGCGGAGCGTCGTGACGGAGGTGATGAGGAACATGACCATGAGAGGGAAGAGCCCCATGATCCCCGGTCCGACCGAGTCGAAGGGAGTGGGCTTGCCCGGCATCGTCGGGACGTCCTGGAACATCCACCACAGGAGCGTGAGCAGGAGGAGGGGGATGAAGATGATCATCACCATCGTGCGCCTGTCGCGGCGGATCTGCGTGAGGACGCGGAGCGCCGTAGCGCCGGTCAACTGAGGCTTCATGCCGCCTTCTCCTTCGCGTCTTCGCGGTCGGCGAGCGCGAGGAATGCGGCGTCGGCGTCCTTGGTCTTGGTCTCTGCGAGGATCTCGGGAAGCGTCCCGTCGGCGAGCACCCCGCCGTTGCGCATGATGACGAGCCGGTCGCAGCGGGTCGCCTCGTCGAGCACGTGACTCGATACGACGAGCGTGGCGCCGCCTTCCGCCAGCCCGCGGAACATCTTCCACAGGTCGCGACGCAGGACGGGGTCGAGGCCAACCGTCGGCTCGTCGAGGATGAGGACCTCGGGCTTGCCGACGAGCGCGACGGAGAGCGAGACGCGGGTGAGCTGGCCGCCGGAGAGGGTGTTGACGGGACGGTCGGCGTCCTGAGCGAGTCCGACGATCTCGAGCACACGCTGAGGGTCGGTCGCCGGCGCGCCGACGAGGGACGAGAAGTACCGCAGGTTCTCGCGGGCGCTGAGATCCATGTAGACGCTCGGAGCCTGAGTCACGTAGCCCACTCGACTCCGAAGCGGGGCGGTGCCCGCCGGAAGGCCGAGCACGGTGATGGTTCCACCGGCGACGATCTGCGCGCCCACGATCGAGCGCATGAGCGTGGACTTCCCCGCCCCGGAGGGGCCGAGCAGCCCCACGAGGGCACCACGCGGGATGTTGAGCGAAAGATCGGGTAGGACCACGTTGGCGCCGCGGATGACCCGAAGGTGCGAGATAGATACGGCCAGGTCTGGTTGTTTCCCCATGTGATGAATAATCCCCTCTCATCGCAGGTCTGTCAAGCGGGCCTAGGGTGCTCCGGTAAGGAGGCGTTGGACGGCGGGCGCGAACCTCCCGATGAGATCCTCGCGCGACGACGAGACGAGCGGCTCGACCTGGAGGATGTAGCGCGCGACGATGAGGCCGAGGAGTTGGGAGAGCGTGGCGGCCGCTCTGGCGTGGGCGTCCTTCGCCCCGATGGACGTTGCGATCGGAAGCAGCAAGCGGTCGAACAGGATCGACCTCGCGATCGCGGCGATCTCGGGCGTGCTGGCCGCGTTCTGCACCAGAATCCGCAGGCGCGCGCCCAATTCGGGCGAGTCCCACACGTCCAGAATCAACGTGAGCATGGTCTCGCCGAGTTTGTCGGGCGGGGTGACGAGCACGCGACTGAGGTTCCGCTCGATCTGGTCGATGGGGCCGAGCGCCTCAACGAAGAGCGCCGACTTCGACGGGAAGTAGTGACGCGGAAGGGAAGGATCGACGCCCGCGTCCCTTGCGATTGCCCGCATGGACGTCGCCTCGTACCCATGGGCACTGAAGAGAGCGAGCGCCGCCCGCACTATGTCCGCGCGGGT
Source organism: uncultured Demequinaceae bacterium (assembly GCA_964613755.1). GTDB lineage: Bacteria > Actinomycetota > Actinomycetes > Actinomycetales > Demequinaceae > JAFGBM01. Next base: position 10,790 of record CAZTJX010000024.1, read on the forward strand.
ATCCGCATGGGCCCCGCGCGGCCCCCGAGGCCGTGGCGCGGGGGCAGACATTCTAGATTCCGTACTCGAGGAAGAGAACGTCAATGACTGACGGATCGGCGGTCATGATGAAGACCCCGGTCTCGTTCTGCCAGGTCACCACGCCGACGGTGGTCGTCACCTCCGTGGGATCGCCCCCGTCGGGATCCTCAATGACCTCGGTGATCTCCTTGACGACCTTGAAGCTCTTCCCTACCTCGGCCTTGTCGACGTGGACGATCCCGGTATCGAGTCCCGGAACGATCGTGGGCGACGGGCTTGGCGAGGAGGTCGGACTCGGCGTTGCCGCGGGCGAAGGCGTCGGCTCGACGGGCAGTGCGGCGACGATCTCCGCCGTGGCGGTCGCAAGCAGTTCCTGATACGCCGTATCGGCGGCCTCAAGGCTGTAGTGCTGAACCGCCTGGACGGTCATGGTGCCGCCAGCGCCGTCGTCGTACGTGAGGTACCACTCCTCGGCAAACCGCGTGGGCCAGGTCGTTACGGGCTGCATGAAGGTCGCCTGGGCGTTCCGAAGGCCATATTCCAGGTCTGTCGAAGGAAGCACAGCAAAGAAGTCCGTCGCGTCGGCGGGTGCATACGATTCGAAGGTGGGCGTGGGCAACGGGATGACGTGCACGCGCGGCGCGAACGTCACGGGTTCCGGCTGGAAGAACATGAGGTAGACACCCGCCCCGATACCGAGGAGCGCGAAGAGTCCAAGAACGAGGAGCACGGAAGCGCGCTCGAAGAACCCCCTGAAGCCGGTCGAGGGCTTGTCATCTCCCCCCGACCCTCCCGAGGACGCGGGTGGATCATCGGGGGCGGAAGGCTTACGGCCGCCGAGCCACCGGATGCCAAACAGGCCCCGTTTCTCGTCGCCGCCGTTCTCGGCCTTCTTGGCCTTCTCGGCCTTCTTGCCCTTCCTGCCCTTCTTGCTCTCCTCGGCGAGCGCCACGGACCCCGTCGAAGGAGAAACGCCAGAAGGTGGCCCGAAGGTCGGTAACGGTGCGGGAACCGGCGGCGCACCGGGCGGGGACGCCGGTACGGGGACCTGCGGAGCGGCTCCTGCGCGCGGGCCGGCTCCTGCCTGCGGAGTGGCTCCCGTGCGCGGGCCGGCTTCTGCCTGCGGAGTGGCTCCCGTGCGCGGGAAGGCAAACGGTCCAGGTTGAGGCGCCGGCGACTGTGGCCACGAGGGCGCGGACGAAGGCGGAGGAGGAGGTGACGAGGGCGCGGCCTGAGGTGACGAGGGTGCGGCCTGAGGTGACGAGGGCGCGGCCTGAGGTGACGAGGGCGCGGCCTGAGGTGACGAGGGTGCGGCCTGAGGTGACGAGGGCGCGGGCGGAGGCGGAGGAGGAGGTGACGAGGGCGTGGCCTGAGGTGCGGCGACGGGCTGAGGTCCCGTGGTGGGGGGGAACAGGGGAGGCGGGGGGGAAGCGGGAGTCTCGGGCGCGGGAGTATGGGCATCGTCCTGGCGCACGCGCGGTGCGTCCGGCGGTTGGGTGGTCACGGAGTCCAACAATAGTCGGTTCACAGGCGACCGGCGCGCGGAGCCGATGATGGGAACCACGTCGGCTCGTCATGAGCGAGGTCAGTGCCACGCGCTACGGTGCTCGCATGGCGACGATCACGAAGGCGAGCAAGCCCTCCTATCACTGCCTTGAGTGCGGCTGGACGGCGGCGAAGTGGGTAGGGCGCTGCGGGGAGTGTCAGGCATGGGGAACGATCGTCGAAGCCGGGGCGCGGACCGCAGGGCCCGCGACCCAAGCCACCAGCGTTCGCGCGCCCGCGGTTCCGCTCCCCCAGGTGTCGCGCGATGCGACCACACGCATCGCGACAGGGGTCGCCGAGATGGACCGCGTCCTGGGAGGAGGCCTCGTTCCCGGAGCGGTCGTTCTCATCGCGGGCGAGCCAGGGGTGGGAAAGTCCACACTTGCCCTCGATGTTGCAGCGCGAGCCGCTCGATCGGGAGTCACGGTCCTCTACGTCACGGGCGAGGAGTCTGCCGGGCAGGTCAGGCTGCGGGCCGAGCGAATCGGAGCCCTCGAGGAGAGCGTCTTCGTCGCGCCGGAGACGGATCTTGGCGCGACGCTCGCCCACATTGACGCCGTGCGGCCGGGCCTTATCATCGTCGACTCCATCCAG
>CAZTJX010000025.1:0-12855 GCA_964613755.1 uncultured Demequinaceae bacterium
CGGTCACCGGCGCCGTCTTCTCTGCATATACGCGAAGCCTCTCGCGAATGACATCCTCGCGGTCGTCCGCCCGGCCCTCGATCTCCGCTCTTTTGAGCAGGCGCTCGGTCACCGCATCGTCGTCGGCAGTGATCTCGATCGCTGCATCGAGTGTGACCTTGAGCCCGGCAAGCATGACGTCGAGATCGACCGCCTGTTCCGGGTTGCGGGGGAAGCCGTCGAGAAGGAAACCCTCGGTCGCGTCGTCGTGGCCGAGGCGGTCGCGCACCATCGCATTGGTCACCTCGTCGGGGACCAACGCCCCCGCGTCCATATAGCCCTTGGCCTCTTTGCCGAGCGCCGTACCTCCGGAAACGTTCGCGCGGAAGATGTCACCGGTCGAGATCGCGGGGATCCCCCAGTGCTCGGCCAGGCGAGCCGCCTGGGTACCTTTGCCTGCACCGGGTGGTCCGAGAAGAATGACGCGCATCACTTGAGGAACCCTTCGTAGTGGCGTTGCTCCAATTGAGCCTGGATGCGCTTGACCGTATCGAGCCCGACGCCCACGACGATAATGAGCGACGACCCCCCGAACGGCAAGCGCTGACTGAGGTCGAGCCAGACGAACAGCACTGTCGGGATGAGCGCGACGATCGCGAGGTAGAGCGATCCCGCCGCGGTGATCCGTGAGAGCACGAAGTCCAGGTACTCGGCCGTCGGCTTCCCCGGGCGAATCCCGGGGATGAAGCCCCCGTACTTCTTCATGTTGTCGGCGACCTCGTCGGGATTAAAGGTGATCGCCGTGTAGAAGTACGCGAAGAAGATGATCAGCAACGAGTAGAAGAGCATGTTCAGCGGGGCGCCCGTCGGCAACAGGTACTTCTGAAGCCAGATCGTCCACCCGGCGTTGCTGTGAGAGAACTGCGTGATAAGTTGCGGCAGCGTCAGGAGCGACGAGGCGAAGATGACAGGGATGACCCCCGCCATGTTGATCTTGATCGGAATGTATGTCGAGGTTCCCCCAAGCATCTTCCGACCGACCATGCGCTTCGCGTACTGAACGGGGATGCGACGCTGCGACTGTTCAACGAACACGATCACCGTCACGACGACGAGCACCGTAAGGATGACCCACAAGCCGGTGAAGTCCCCTCCCGTCTGACCGATCGACACCGTCGCGGAGGCAAAACCTGCGGAGATGGATGTGAAGATCAGAAGCGACATGCCGTTTCCGATCCCGCGCTCGGTGATGCGTTCGCCGAGCCACATGATGAGGATCGTGCCGGCGGTCATCGTGAGAATCATGACGGCGATGGCGTACCACGCGTCGCTTACGAGCAAGGGGTCCTGACAGTTCTGGAGAAGATTCCCGGTGCGTGCGAGCGTGATGTACGACGCTGACTGCATCGCGGCGAACCCGATCGTGATGTAGCGCGTGTACTGCGTCAGCTTCGCCTGACCCTCGTGCCCCTCCTGGTGAAGCGCCTGGAAGCGTGGGATGAGCGTGCGAAGCAGTTGCACGATGATGCTCGCCGTGATGTACGGCATCACACCGAGGGCAAAGACAGACAACTGGAGGAGCGCACCGCCGCTGAAGGCATTGATCAACTGGACGACCGAGGTCGAATCCCCGAGCTTGATGCAGTCCTGGATGGCAACGTAGTCGACGCCGGGCGTGGGCACCGCTGCTCCAAGCCGGTAGAGCGCAAGCACGCCGATCGTGAAAAGGAGCTTGCGGCGCAGGTCCGGAGTGCGGAACGCACTGACGAATCCACCGAGCATGAGCCTACCCTTTCACTTCTTGCGCGAGCCGCCCGCCGACATCGACGGGCTCGCTCACGACTCTAGCCTTGGTTGACGGACCCGCCTGCGGCTTCGATCTTGGACTTCGCCGACTGCGAGACGCGATCTGCGTCGACGACGGTGATCTTCACGGAGATCTCTCCGTCACCGAGCACCTTGACCGGCTGGTTCTTGCGCACCGCGCCCTTCTCGACCAGATCGACCTTGGTGACCTTCCCTCCCTTGGGATAGAGGCCGGCGAGCTGGTCGACGTTCACCACCTGGTAGGTGATCTTAAACGGGCTGCGGAAACCACGGAGCTTCGGGATGCGCATGTGAATCGGGGTCTGGCCACCCTCGAAGCGCGGGTTCACCTGGTAGCGAGCCCCGGTACCCTTCGTGCCACGACCCGCGGTCTTGCCCTTGGAGCCTTCGCCTCGACCAACGCGGGTCTTGGCCGTGTGGGCGCCCTTGGCGGGGCGAAGGTGATGCATCCGGAGCGAGTCGACCCTGGGGCCGGGCGCGATCGCGGGCTTCTTCTTCGCGACCTTGGCGGGAGCCTTGGAGGCCTTGGGGGCGGCCTGCTCGGCCCCCGTTGCCTTCGCGGCGGGGGCTTTCTTCGCGGCAGCCTCCTTGGGGGCGGCCGTCTTCGTGGCAGTCGCCTTTGCGGGGGCCTTCTTCGCGGCAGCCGCCTTGGGGGCAGCCGCCTTTGCGGGGGCCTTCTTCGCGGCAGCCGCCTTGGGGGCAGCCTTCTTCGCGGGGGCCTTCGCCGTCGCGGGCTTGGCGGCCGTCGCCTTCGCAGGCGCCGACTTGCTCGCTGCGGGCTTCTTGGCCGCGGGCTTGATGTCCTCAGCCATTACTCAACCTCCTCCACGGCAACCAAGTGGGCCACCGTCTTGATCATTCCGCGAATCTCGGGCCGGTCTTCCTTGACGACGATGTCTCCGACGCGCTTGAGTCCGAGCGAACGGAGCGTCTCGCGGTGGTTCGGCTTGGTGCCGATTCCCGATCGCTTCTGCGTGACCTTCAGTCGTGCCATCACTTTGACCCCGCAGCCTGGGCACGCAGCAGTGCTGCGGGCGCCACATCCTCGACGGGCTTGCCACGGCGAGCTGCCACGGCCTCAGGGGATTCGAGCCCCTTGAGCGCGGCGACCGTAGCGTGGACGATGTTGATCGCGTTGGACGAGCCGAGCGACTTTGAAAGCACGTCGTGGATGCCCGCACACTCGAGCACCGCGCGCACCGGACCACCAGCGATAACACCGGTACCGGGGGACGCCGGACGAAGGAAGACGACGCCAGCAGCGGCCTCCCCTTGCACGGGGTGAGGAATCGTGCCCTGGATCCGAGGGACGCGGAAGAATGCCCGCTTGGCTTCTTCGACGCCCTTAGAGATCGCGACCGGGACCTCCTTCGCCTTCCCGTAGCCGACGCCGACGTTGCCGTCACCATCGCCTACGACGACGAGCGCCGTGAAGTTGAAGCGGCGCCCGCCCTTGACGACCTTCGACACGCGGTTGATCGTGACCACGCGCTCGATGAACTTGTTCTCGGGCTCCGCCCCGCGACGGTTGTCGCGGCGACCGCCGCGATCGGAGTTTTGCTCAGCCATGGTTCATGTCCTTCGTTGAGTTCGTGTCGGTCACAGGGACAGCCCGCCTTCCCGCGCGCCATCCGCCACAGCTGCGACGCGACCGTGGTACTTATTGCCCCCGCGGTCGAAGACGACCTCAGAAACGCCCGCCTTCTTGGCTCGTTCTGCCACGAGCTTGCCGACGGCCGAGGCCTTTCCGGTCTTGTCAGCCTTGGCCGCCCTGATGTCGGCCTCAAGCGTCGAGGCAGATACGAGAGTCCGGCCCGTCGTGTCGTCGACGACCTGAGCCACCATGTGACGTGACGAGCGTGTGACGACCAACCGCGGCCGAGATGCTGTCCCAGAGATGCGCTTGCGGAGACGCACGTGCCGGCGCTTACGCTGCGCAGTGCGGTGCTTTCCCTTGATGTTGAGTCCCATGACCTACTTCTTCCCCGCCTTTCCTGCCTTGCGGCGGACCTTCTCGCCTTCGTAGCGCACACCCTTGCCCTTATAGGGCTCCGGGGGGCGAATCTTGCGGACGTTTGCCGCGACTTCGCCGACCTGCTGCTTATCGATACCCTGAATCGTGATCTTGGTGGGACCGTCGGTCGTGAAGGTAATGCCCTGAGGAGCCGGAACGACCACCGGGTGCGAGAAGCCGAGCGAGAACTCGAGATCCGAGCCCTTCTGGGCGACGCGATAGCCGGTACCGACGATTTCGAGCTTCTTCTCGTACCCCTCGGTCACCCCCGTCACCATGTTGGCGATGAGCGTGCGCGTAAGCCCATGAAGAGACTTGGAGATGCGCTCGTCGTTCGGGCGCTTGACCTCAATCCCGTCGTTCGACTTCTCGACGGTAATCGGAGCGGCAACCGAGTGCGAGAGGGCACCCTTGGGGCCCTTCACCGTCACGACGGCGCCGTCAATGGAGACGTCAACCCCGGCTGGAACGGGCACGGGAACCTTGCCAATACGAGACATGTCGAATCCTCCCGCTACCAGACGAAGGCGAGGACTTCCCCACCCACGCCCTGCTTCTCGGCCTGTCGGTCCGTGAGGAGACCGGAGGAGGTGGACAGAATCGCGACACCGAGACCACCAAGGACTCGGGGAAGGTTCGTGGACTTCGCGTAGACGCGGAGGCCAGGCTTGGAGATCCGCTTGATCCCGGCGAGCGAGCGCTCGCGGTTCGGACCGTACTTGAGCTGGAGGGTGAGCGTCTTGCCCACTTCAGCGTTGGCAACGCTCGAACCAAGAATGTAGCCCTCGGATTCGAGAATCTTTGCGACATTCGCCTTGAGCTTCGAATGAGGCATGGAGACGGTCTCGTGGTACGCCGAATTCGCGTTCCGCAGCCTCGTCAGCATGTCGGCAATCGGATCAGTCATCGTCATGAGTGGTTCATTCTTCCTCGTCGTGGTTTCCCGTGGGGGACCTGCGGCGTCGTGGTTACCAGCTGCTCTTGGTGATTCCGGGAAGTTCGCCCGCATGCGCCATCTCGCGGAAACAGATGCGGCACAGACCAAACTTGCGGTAGACGGAGTGCGGACGCCCGCACTTCTGGCACCGCGTGTAGGCGCGCACGGCGAACTTCGGCTTGCGCTCTGCCTTGTTCTTGAGGGCGGTCTTTGCCATGTCTATTTCTCCTTGAACGGGAAGCCGAGGTGCTTGAGCAGCGCCTTGCCCTCCGCGTCGGTCGTGGCGGTGGTGACGATGGTGATATCCATGCCGCGCACCCGGTCGATCTTGTCCTGATCGATCTCGTGGAACATCACTTGTTCCGTGAGTCCGAACGTGTAGTTGCCATGCCCGTCAAACTGGGCGGGGTTGAGTCCACGGAAGTCACGGATGCGGGGAAGCGCGATCGATAGGAGTCGATCGAGGAACTCCCACATGCGGTCGCCGCGAAGGGTAACGTGGGCGCCAATCAGTTGTCCCTCGCGCAGCTTGAACTGCGCGATGGACTTCTTAGCCTTGGTCACCTGAGGCTTCTGGCCTGTAATCGCGGCGAGGTCGGCGATGGCGCCGTCCATGAGCTTCGAGTCCTTGGCAGCCTCGCCGACGCCCATGTTGACGACGATCTTGGTCAGCCGGGGAACCTCATTGACGTTCTCGTGCTTGAACTCGTCGCGCATGGCCTTGATGATCTCGCCCCGATACTTGTCCTTGAGTCGGGGTGCCGTTGCCGTGGCCATCAGACGTCCTTGCCCGAGCGCTTGGCAATCCGCACACGAACCGTGCGCTTGCGACCGTCACGCTCTACCTCGTCCATGCGGTAACCCACACGGGTGCCTTTCTTGGTCTGGGGATCGACGAGCATCACGTTCGACGCATGGATAGGGGCCTCGATGGTGATGATGCCACCCTCCATGTTCGCCTTGCGCGTGCCCGGCTTGACGTGCCGCTGCACTCGCTGGATGCCCTCGACGATGAGTTGCTCACGCTCGGTGAGGACCTCGAGAACGCGACCCTGCTTCCCGCGGTCGCGACCAGCGATAACCGTGACAGTGTCACCCTTCTTGATCTTCGCCATCAGATAACCTCCGGAGCCAACGAGATGATCTTCATGAACTTCCTGTCGCGAAGCTCGCGGCCTACGGGGCCGAAGATGCGAGTACCGCGCGGGTCGGTGTCATTGCCGCGCAGAAGCACGGCGGCGTTCTCGTCGAAACGGATGTAGGAGCCATCGGGCCGACGGCAGGACTTCACCGTACGCACGATGACCGCCTTCACGATCTCGCCCTTCTTCACGCCACCGCCGGGGATCGCGTCCTTGACGGTCGCGACGACGACGTCGCCAATGCTCGCGTAGCGTCGCTTCGAGCCGCCAAGAACCCGGATGCACAAGATCTCCTTGGCACCCGTGTTGTCGGCGACGCGTAGTCGCGACTCCTGCTGAATCATGTCGTACTCCTGTCGAGGGGTTCTCGCGGGGCGAGCCTGTCCGAACGGTTAGCGGGCCTTTTCGATGATCTCCACCAGGCGCCAGCGCTTGGACGCTGACAACGGGCGGGTTTCCATGATGAGAACGAGATCCCCGATGCCGGCGGTGTTCGCCTCATCGTGAGCCTTGATCTTGGTGGTGCGGCGCATGACCTTGCCGTAGAGGGGGTGCTTAACCCGATCCTCCACCTCGACGGTGATGGTCTTTTCCATCTTGTCCGAGGTGACGTAGCCGCGTCGCGTCTTGCGATACGCGCGGTGGTCAACGGTCGCCGTGCTGTGCTCGTGAGCCATGTCTTCTTCCCTACTTCGCTTCCGCGGTCGGAGCAGTCCGGATGCCGAGCTCGCGCTCGCGGAGGATCGTATAGATGCGAGCGATGTCGCGCTTGACGGCCTTCAGTCGTCCGTGGCTCTCCAACTGCCCCGTGGCGGACTGGAAGCGAAGGTTGAACAACTCCTCCTTCGCCTTCCTGAGCTCCTCGGCGAGGCGATCGTCCTCCATGGCGTCGAGCGCCCCTGTGGCGAGATCCTTGCTTCCGATAGCCATCAGAGGTCACCTCCTTCACGCGACACAAATCGGGTCTTCATGGGGAGCTTGTGCTGCGCGCGACGCATGGCCTCACGTGCAAGCTGCTCGGGAACGCCGCCGAGCTCAAACAGAACTCGGCCGGGCTTGACGTTGGCGATCCACCATTCGGGCGAACCCTTTCCGGAACCCATGCGGGTCTCGGCCGGCTTCTTCGTCAACGGGCGATCGGGGTAGACGTTGATCCACACCTTGCCGCCACGCTTGACGTGGCGGGTCATGGCGATTCGGGCCGCCTCGATCTGCCGATTCGTCAGATACGCGGGCTCGAGCGCCTGAATTCCGAAGTCACCGAAGGTGACTTGGGTTCCGCCCGCAGCGGCGCCCGAACGACCGGGGTGGTGCTGCTTGCGGTGCTTGACGCGACGTGGGATGAGCATGACCTAGGCCTCCGTGCTTTCTGCGGGAGCGGTCGTCTGCGCGACCTCTGTTGCCGCAGCCTCTGCTGCCGGGGCTTCCGCTGCCGGGGCTTCCGCTGCCGGGGCGGCGGATCGGGACGCGGCGCCCCCACGGCCGGCACGATCGCCGCGAGCGGGTCGCTGCGCGCGGGGATTCTTGGCCTGCTCGGCCGCCCACTCCTTCTCGGTCATATTGCCCTTGTAGATCCAGACCTTGACACCGATCTGGCCGAACGTCGTCTTCGCCTCGAAGAAGCCGTAGTCGATGTTCGCCCGCAACGTGTGAAGCGGAACGCGCCCCTCACGATAGAACTCCGAACGCGACATCTCCGCACCGCCGAGGCGACCCGAGCACTGGACCCGGATCCCCTTCGCGCCCGCGCGCTGCGAGGACTGCATCCCCTTACGCATGGCGCGACGGAACGAGACGCGCGAGGCGAGTTGCTCCGCAATTCCCTGGGCGACCAGCTGCGCATCCATCTCGGGGTTCTTCACCTCGAGGATGTTCAGCTGAACCTGCTTGCCCGTGAGCTTCTCGAGATTGGAGCGAAGCCTGTCGGCCTCGGCGCCGCGGCGCCCGATGACGATTCCGGGGCGCGCCGTGTGCAGGTCGACGCGAACACGCTCGCGCGTGCGCTCGATCTCCACCTTGGATACGCCGGCGCGCTCGAGGCCCGTCGACATGAGCCCCCGAATCTTGACGTCCTCCACCACGTAGTCGCGGTAGCGCTCACCCTTCTTCGTCGAGTCGGCGAACCAACGCGACCGGTGATCGGTCGTGATCCCGAGGCGGTAGCCGCGCGGGTTGACTTTCTGTCCCACTATCGGGCCCCTTCCTGGATGACGGCGTCCTTGGTGGCGACGACGACGGTGATATGGCACGAACGCTTGAGAATGCGAGCGGCGCGACCCTGGGCGCGCGGACGGATCCGCTTCATCGTCGGGCCTTCGTCCACGAAGGCTTCTTTGATCACGAGGTCCGAATCCTCGAGACGCTCTCCGGACTCGTCCGCCTTGAAGCGAGCGTTCGCAATCGCGGACTCAATCACCTTGCGAATGGGCTCAGCGACGGCCTGCGGCTGGAACCGGAGGGAGGCAACGACGTCGGTTGCGACGCCGCCGCGGGCAAGGTCGACGACGCGACGCGCCTTCTGCGCGGTAACGCGCAGGTGACGCACTTGCGCTGTGGCTTCCATGGATACCTTCCTTCGGCGCGCGGCGGTTAGCCGCGGCGTCCCTTGCGGTCGTCCTTGACGTGGCCCTTGAACGTACGGGTCGGCGCGAACTCGCCAAGCTTGTGCCCGACCATCGCCTCGGTAATGAACACCGGAATGTGCTTCCGGCCATCGTGAACGGCGAGCGTGTGCCCCAGGAAGTCCGGGGTGACGACGCTGCGGCGCGACCACGTCTTGATGACGTTCTTGGTTCCCGCCTCGTTCTGAACGTCCACCTTCTTCTGCAAGTGGCCGTCAACGAAGGGGCCCTTCTTCAAACTGCGTGGCATGTCCGGGGCTCCTTAGCGCTTGTTCTTGCCGGTGCGGCGACGACGGACGATGAGCGTGTCGGATTCCTTGTTCTTGTGGCGCGTACGCCCCTCCGGCTTGCCCCATGGGCTTACCGGGTGGCGACCGCCTGACGTCTTGCCCTCGCCTCCACCGTGCGGGTGATCGACCGGGTTCATGACGACACCGCGAACGCTCGGGCGCTTGCCCTTCCAGCGCATGCGGCCGGCCTTGCCCCAGTTGATGTTCGACTGCTCGGCGTTGCCAACCTCACCTACCGTGGCGCGGCAACGCGCGTCGACGTTGCGGATTTCGCCCGACGGCATGCGGAGTTGGGCCATGGCGCCGTCCTTGGCGACCAACTGAACCTTCGCTCCGGCAGACCGGGCGATCTTGGCGCCGCCGCCGGGGCGGAGCTCGATCGCGTGAATCACGGTACCGACCGGGATGTTCCGCAGAGGGAGATTGTTGCCGGGCTTGATGTCTGCCGAGGCGCCAGCCTCGACCGAATCGCCCTGCTTGAGCCTCTCCGGGGCGATGATGTAGCGCTTCTCGCCGTCCGCGTAGTGCAGGAGTGCGATGCGCGCCGTACGGTTCGGGTCGTACTCAATGTGTGCAACCGTCGCGGGAACGCCGTCCTTGTCATGGCGGCGAAAGTCGCTGAGGCGGTAGGCGCGTTTGTGCCCTCCGCCCTGGTGGCGCGTCGTGATCCGACCCGCGTTGTTGCGCCCTCCCTTGCTGTGCAGGGGACGGACGAGCGACTTCTCCGGCGTACTACGCGTGATTTCCGCGAAGTCGGCGACGGAGGAACCGCGACGACCAGGTGTCGTCGGCTTGAACTTACGGATTGCCATGAGTGTCGATGCCCCTTCTAGCCGACCGGCCCGCCGAAGACGTCAATCGTCTCGCCCGCCACCAAGGTGACGATCGCGCGCTTGACGTCTTTGCGCTTGCCTAGGCCGTAACGTGTGCGTCGCGTCTTGCCCTGACGGTTCAGTGTGTTCACCGATGCGACCTTGACGCCGAAGACGCTCTCAACGGCGATCTTGATCTCGGTCTTGTTCGACCGAGGGTCTACCTCAAACGTGTACTTACCCAGGTCCATGAGCGAGTAGCTCTTCTCGGACACGACGGGCCTGACGAGGACGTCACGCGGGTTCTTCTGAACGGTGCTCACTTCGCGTCCTCCGTTTCGGCTGCGGCGGCGCTCGCTACTGCTTCAGCGGCCTCGGGCTCACTGGAACGTGCGACGGCTTTAACGGAGCCACCCTTCACGGGACCAGCGAGGAACGTCGCGAGCGCACCCTCCGTGAAGACGACATCGTCGTGGACGAGCACGTCGTACGTGTTGAGCTGGTCGACCATGAGCACGTGAACCTTCTCGGCGTTGCGAAGCGAGAGCACGGCCGCCGTGTCCGTCCGCTCAAGCACGACCAAAGCCGAGCGCCCCTGCGTGGCCAGTTCAAGTGCGGCGAGCGCCGTCTTGGTCGAGGGTGCGGTACCGGAGGTTAGGCTCGTGACCACGTGAACGCGATCGGTACGGGCCCGGTCGGACAAGGCGCCACGTAGTGCCGCGACCTTCATCTTCTTGGGCGTCCGCTGAGAGTAGTCGCGCGGCTGGGGTCCGTGAACGACGCCACCACCGGCGTACTGCGGGGCGCGAATCGAGCCCTGGCGGGCGTTACCTGTGCCCTTCTGCTTATAGGGCTTCCTGCCACCACCGGCGACCATGGCCCGCGTCTTGGTCGCGTGCGTGCCCTGGCGAGCGGCGGCGCGCTGCGCCACCACCACCTGGTGGATAAGGGGGATGTTGGCGTCGACATCGAAGACCTCGGCGGGCAATTCAGCCGTGCCGGTCTTCTTGCCGGTCGCATCCATCACGTCAATCGTGATTGCGGGTGCCATGTCATGCCCCCTTCGCAGCGGAACGGATGAGGACAATGCCGCCCTTGTTACCAGGCAGGGCGCCCTTGAGCAGCAATAGGCCCTTCTCGGCGTCGGCCGAGTGGACCGCGATGTTCTGGACGGTGCTGCGCTCGTTACCCATCCGGCCAGCCATCTTGAGTCCCTTGAAGACGCGCGACGGCGTCGAGGATGAGCCGATGGAACCGGGCTTGCGATGGTTGCGGTGCGAACCGTGAGAAGAGCTGACGCCGTGGAAGCCGTGGCGTTTCATGACGCCTGCAAAGCCCTTGCCCTTGGTCGTCCCCGTGACGTCCACGAGCTGACCCGCAGCAAAGGCATCTGCCGCGATCTCCTGGCCGAGCGAGAACGACGCTGCGTTCGCGGTGCGAACCTCGGCGACATGACGGCGAGGCGTTACCCCGGCCTTCTCGAAGTGTCCCTTGAGCGGCTTGGTCACCTTGCGGGGATCGATGGCGCCGAATCCGAGTTGCACGGCGCGGTAGCCGTCCTTCTCTTCGGAGCGGATCTGCGTGACCACGTTGGTGTCGACCTGGACGACCGTGACGGGCACGACCCGTCCGTTCTCGTCCCACACCTGGGTCATGCCGAGCTTCGTCCCGAGCAGCGCTGTGACGTCGCGCTGGGCGGTTGGGGTAGTCATGATGAGGTCCTTGAGGCGTTCTCTAGAGCTTGATCTCGATATTGACGTCTGCGGGCAGATCCAGACGCATGAGCGAGTCGACGGCCTTGGGCGTCGGATCGACGATGTCAATAAGGCGCTTGTGCGTGCGCATCTCGAAGTGCTCGCGGCTGTCCTTGTACTTGTGAGGAGAGCGAATCACGACGAACACGTTCTTCTCCGTGGGGAGCGGAACGGGGCCAACAACCTTCGCGCCGGCGCGCGTGACCGTTTCCACGATCTTCCTGGCTGAGGAGTCGATGACCTCGTGGTCATAGCTCTTCAGCCTGATGCGGATCTTCTGTCCCGCCATGGAGTGGTTCTGCCTATTCTCTCGTGTGACTCTGACTCCCACCCCGACCCCCGCGCTCGGGCGTGTCGCTTGGCGCGACACACGACCGCCGGTGCTGAGTCGAGTGGGTTTCGGGGAGCAATCGATGGCTACCCGCAGTGGGCAACCCCGACAGTGTGCCAGATTCTCGGCGCGAACGCCAGTCTGGCCCCCTGGACGGTGGGGGTCCGCCTGGGCGGACCCCCACCGATTCCCAGCTGGGTGCTACTTCAGGATCTTGGTCACCGTGCCGGAGCCGACGGTGCGGCCACCCTCACGGATCGCGAAGCCCTGCCCATCCTCGAGAGCGATGGGCTGAATCAGTTCGACCGTCATCTCGGTGGTGTCGCCCGGCATGACCATCTCGGTGCCCTCGGGCAGCGTGATGACGCCGGTGACGTCCGTGGTGCGGATGTAGAACTGCGGACGGTAGTTCGAGTAGAAGGGGTTGTGGCGTCCACCCTCGTCCTTGTTGAGGATGTAGACCTTGCCCTCGAAGTTGGTGTGCGGCGTCGTGCTGCCGGGGGCAACCACGACCTGACCGCGCTCAACGTCCTCGCGCTTGGTGCCACGAAGCAAAAGACCGGTGTTGTCGCCGGCCTGGCACTCGTCCATGGACTTGTGGAAGGTCTCGATACCGGTGACCGTGGTCTTCTGCGGAGCACGGATCCCAAGGACCTCGACCTCGGAGTTGATCTTCAGCTTGCCGCGCTCCACCTTTCCGGTGACGACGGTTCCACGACCGGTGATCGTGAAGACGTCCTCAATCGGCATAAGGAAGGGCTTGTCAAGGTCACGAACGGGCTCGGGGATCTTCTCGTCCACCGCGTCCATCAGTTCCTGAATCTTCGCGGACCACGTCGCATCGCCCTCGAGCGCCTTGAGCGCCGAGACCCGGATAACGGGGGCCTTGTCGCCGTCGAAGCCCTGAGCGTTGAGAAGGTCACGGACCTCCACCTCAACGAGCTCGAGGATCTCCTCGTCGTCGACCATATCGGCCTTGTTGAGGGCGACCATGAGGTAGGGGACGCCAACCTGGCGGGCGAGCAGGACGTGCTCGCGGGTCTGCGCCATCGGACCATCGGTCGCCGCAACCACCAGGATCGCGCCGTCCATCTGGGCGGCACCCGTGATCATGTTCTTGATGTAGTCGGCGTGCCCGGGGGCATCGA
>CAZTJX010000026.1:0-10009 GCA_964613755.1 uncultured Demequinaceae bacterium
ATCGCCGACTGGATCGACCGCGACCTGGGCGCCGACGGCGACCTCCGCCCGCTCTGGCCCGACGAAGTCCTCGGGGACGCGGTCGCGGCGGCTCACGCTGCCGGCGCGCGCGTGACGGCCCACACCTTCGCGACGGAGGCCGTCGGAGGCCTCCTCGACGCGGGCATTGACTGCCTGGAGCACGGCACGGGGATGACGGACGCCCACATTGACGAGGCGGCGCGGCTCGGCGTTCCCGTGGTGCCGACCCTGCTCCAGGTCGCGCAGTTCGCGTCAATCGCGGATCAGGCGGGCGGGAAGCACCCGGTATTCGCGGCGCGGATGCGGGGCATGCACGCGCGGCGATACGAGCAGGTCCGCCGCTTTCACGAGGCTGGAGTCCCCCTGCTGATCGGCACCGACGCCGGGGGAACGATCGCGCACGGGTCCTTCGCCGAGGAGTGTGCCGAACTGGTCGGGGCGGGGGTACCGGATCGCGACGTCGTCGCCGCCGCCACGTGGGTTGCCCGGCGTTTCCTCGGAGTCCCGGGAATCGAAGAAAGCGCGAGCGCGGACCTGATCGTCTACGCCGAGGACCCCCGCGACGATATTCGACGCCTCTCGTCGCCGAAGGCGATCGTCTTGCGCGGTGCCCTGTTCGATCCGGGAATCGGCGCTTAGGCTGACCCCGTGACTACCACGAGCGCGGCACGGCTCGCCGAGCGGGGCCGTCGCGCGTCGCGACGCTCGTGGTGGGCCGACGGCGTGGTGGCGGCGGTGTGGATAACGGCAGCCATCGGGGTCTCCCTCAACATCGCCGCTGGCGGATTGCTCGTAGGCAACGGCGCCGACGCCGTCCGCGCGTCCGCGCGTCTCCTCGGCATTGTCGCGGCGGTTCTCATGATGCCGCAGGTGCTCCTCGCGTCGCGTGCGCCGTGGATCGAGCGCGTCGTGGGCCATGATCGCGCGATTGCCCGTCATGCCGTGCTCGGCAAGTACGCGCTCCTGCTCATGCTGGCCCACGCCGCGCTGATCGTCGGGGCGACGGCGAGCGATGGCCGGGTGAGCGTCGTCGACGCGTACCTCCACCTCGGCGAGGGCAACGCCCCGCTCGCAGCGGCCGCGGTCGCCATCGGCTTGTTCGCGCTCGTGCTCGCGACCTCGCTCTTCGCGGCCTTCCGCACCTGGAACTACGAGTCCTGGCACACGGTCCACCTCCTGGTGTACGTCGCGATCGCGTTCGCGGTCCCTCACCAGTTCACCGAGGGTTCGACGTATCGCGGCGGCGGCTTCGCGTGGTTCTTCTGGTTCGCCTGCTACGCGTTCGCCTTGGGATCCTTCGTGGTCTTCCGGATGTTGCGCCCCCTCGCCCTGGCAGCGAGGCATCGCGCGCGCGTCGAGTCGGTCACGCGCGAGGACGACGGGTCCGCGACCGTGGTGGTTCGAGGCAGGGGGCTTGGAGCCCTCGGCGCTCGCCCCGGCCAGTTTCTGCTGTGGCGGTTCTACACCCCGGGCCTGATGTGGCAGAAGCACCCGTACTCGCTCTCTGACGTGCCACGCGGGGACGAGCTTCGTATCACGGTCAAGCCTTCAGGCAAGGGTTCGCGGGCGGTAGGCGACCTCGCCCCAGGAACGTGGGCGACGTTCGAGGGCCCCCTGGGCGTGTTCACCCACGACGCGAGGGTCCGTTCCGGCCTCGTCTTGGTTGCCGCGGGAATCGGAATCACGCCGATCCGTGCATTGCTTGAGGGGGTGGAACCCGGTGAAACGTGCGTGGTCGTCGTGCGTGCGAGGTCGCTCGGCGAGGCGCCGCTGCTCGGCGAGGTGCGCTCGCTCGCCCGGGACAAGGGGGCGACGCTTCGGGTGGTGATCGGCTCGCGTGGCGCGACGTGGGGGACGGACGACGAGCCACTGTCTCTCACCGATCTTGTCGAGAACCCGCAGGACGTTGACGTCTTCGTGTGCGGCCCCGTCGCGTGGGCACGTGAAGTCGAGCGCGATGCGCTCTCTGCCGGAGCGTCGCCCGAGGCCGTCCATCGCGAGCGGTTCGGGTGGTAGGGGGCGGCATGCGGGGACAACGAGTCGCGATCATCGCCGTGAGCTGCTCCGCCATCGTCGGTGCAGGGTGGGTGGCCTCCCCGAAGGAACTCGCCACGCTCGAAGCCGAACCGGATACGACGGACGCCCCGCCGGAGGGCGAGGTCTTTACCGGCCCCGAGGTGTCGAATCTCAAGGGGACCTATCAGGTGGCCATCGTCGTCGCGGACGGCGTCGTGACGGACATCCACCCCCTCCAGGCGGGCACGACCGCCGCAGACTCCGTACGCGTCAACCAGAGTGCGCTGCCCGAACTGGAGCGGCGCATGCTTGAGGCGCAGACCTGGGACGTCGAGTACGTCAGCGGTGCGTCGTTCACTTCGCCCGCCATCGTTGAGTCCGCCAAGGGCGCCTTCGACCAGGCCGGATTGGGCTAGTCGTGGTCGACGCGGCGCCGTCGGAAGGCGCTCCGCCGGGAGGTGCCGTGTGGCGCCGCACGGTTGAGGCCATGGCCATGCCGTTCACGATCGAGATCGTGCGAGACGGCCCCGAGATCGTGGGAGCGGGCGTCGATGAGTGCGAGTGCGCGGCCGCAGCGTCGGCGTTCCACCGCGACTTGATGTGGGCCGACGACGTCTTCTCGCTGTGGCGCGACGACACGCCCCTGTGCCGCCTCGCCCGCGGCGAGATCACCGTCGAGGACTGCCCCCCGGCCGTGGGCGAGGTTCTGGCGGAGTGCGAGCGATATCGGCAGCTAACCGATGGTGCCTTCGATGCGCGCCGGCCCGACGGCGTGCTCGACCCGACCGGGATCGTCAAGACTTGGGCCGTCGCTCGGGCCGCGTGGCGCCTCGAGGCGCTCGGAGCCATCGGATGGCTCATCGGGGCATCCGGGGATGTGCTCGTCTCCGGCTTCGGTCCGGGAGCAAGCCCCTGGAGGGTGGGTATCGCGAACCCAAGCGAAGCCCTGGATCCGCAAGGGGGCGCGAACGTCGCGGTGCTCAGCCTTGGGGGAGGGCTCGACGCCCCGTTCTTGGCGCTCGCGAGCTCGGGAACCGCTCAGCACGGCGAGCACATCTGGAACTCCGGTACGGGGCGCATGGAGTCGAGGTTCGAGCAGGCGAGCGTCGTGGGAACGGACCTCGTGGAGTGCGACGCATGGGCGACCGCCATCATCTCGGGTGGCGCGGACGCGGCCATCGCGGCCCAGCGACGCGGCCTCGAGGTGCTCTGCATCCCCCATCGAGAAGAGGAGGACGACGCGGAGATGGTCGCCGCCCTCATCAGCCCAGGGTGGCCGGGGGCAGGCTGAGAGAGTTCTCAGAATCCGGCGGGAACACTGAGAGCATGACAACGACCTCTCTGGAGGCTCCCAGCGTGGAACGGAACCTCGGTTTCGCGGACCACAGCGAGCGTCGGCGCCGCGCCAACCACCTCTCCCTGTGGCGCGACTCGCTCCTTGGCGCTGCCTGGCTCGTGACGGTGGCGGGCATCGCCTTCTTCCTGGCGAGCGGCACGATGATGTGGACGGCCCCGGCCGACGCGGTGAACGCGATGGGGAGGCTCGCCGGACTCATCGCGACGGCCCTGATCTTGATGCAGATGGCCCTCGCCTCGCGGGCTCCCTGGGTCGAGCGGGCCATCGGACACGACAGGGCGGTGAGACTGCACGGTTCGTTCGGCGAGCCGGTCTTCTATCTACTCATCGCGCATGCGGGGCTGCTCGTCGTCGGGCAGGGTTCTGTGGCGGGCCGGGGGATCCTCGACCAGAGCGTGTGGTACTTCGCGCATAGCCGCGACATCGCCTTCTCGATCCTTTCCCTCGCCCTGCTCCTCATCGTTGGCGTGACGTCCGTCGCCGCGGTTCGCCGTCGCTGGCCCTACGAGACGTGGCACGCGATCCACCTGTTCACGTACGTCGCCATCGCGCTCGCCGTTCCGCACCAGTTCGCGGGGGGTTCCACCTTCAGCACCGGTTGGGCTCGGACGTTCTGGGTCGCCCTGTACGTGGTCGCCGTAGGCTCCCTCGTCATCTGGCGCATATGGATGCCCCTCTACAGGGCCGCTCGGCATCGCCTGCGCGTCACGAAGGTCGATCGTCACGACGACGGCACCGTCTCCGTGACGATCGGGGGGCGCGACCTCCACGAATGGGACGTGCGCGCCGGGCAGTTCTTCATCTGGCGATTCCTGACCCCGAATCTGTGGGCGACGGCCCACCCCTATTCGCTCTCCGGGGCGCCGGACGGTCGCTCGCTCCGCATCACGGTGAAGGCTCTCGGGGATGACTCGGAGGCGGTGCGGACCCTGCGCCCCGGGGTCAGGGTCATCGCGGAGGGTCCGCTCGGGCGCTTCCACCACGACTCTCGCGTGGGGCGCGGCATCGTGCTGATCGGCGCGGGCGTGGGCATCACGCCGCTGCGGTCGATGCTCGAGGACGAGCGTGCGCTGCGCGGTGAGTGCACGGTGATCCTGCGCGCGCATACTCGCCTTGAGGCACCTCTCCTCGACGAGATTCGTGAGCTCGCCGCCGACCGGGGGGCCGCGCTCTACGAGGTCATCGGAAGCCGAGGAGACGGCTGGTCGACACAGGACGGTCCGCGGTCGCTTCTCGAGATTGTGCCCGACCTGGAGACCTGCGACGTCTTTGTCTGCGGGCCGCGGGAGTGGTCGGAAGAGGTCAGGGCGGACGCCGTTCGTCACGGCGTCCCCGACGAGGCGATTCACGCGGAGGAATTCGCGTGGTAGGAGGTCAGCGGTGAAGCGTTCCCGGGTTGTCGTCGTTGCCGGAGCTTCTGCGGCGATGCTCGCCGCGGGCTGGAGGGTGGGGAGTCTTCCGATCCCGAGCCTCGTACTCGCCGACTCGGCGGGCGAGGGAGTGTCGGCGGGTCTCTCGCCGTCCCCGTCGGTTTCCGCCTCGAGTAGCGTGCCGAGCCCGTCGCCAACGGCAGCCGCGACTACTGCCGCGGCACCGGTCGCGGCCAAGCCCGTCGCGGCCAAGCCCGCCGTAGTCAAGCCCGCCGGGCCAACCGGCGTCTACGTCGGCCCTATGGTCTCGACGGCGTACGGCAACATGCAGGTCCGGCTCGCCATCAACAACGGCAAGATCACTCAGGTTCAGCCCCTCGTGGTCGGACTCGGCGACAGCACGTCGCGCCGCATCAACGCGAGCGCGGTTCCGCAGCTCCAGAGGCGAGTCCTGGCGTCTCAGACGTGGAAGGTCTCCTATGTGTCCGGTGCCTCGTACACGAGCAAGGGGATCCTCGCCTCCGTCAGGGGGGCAATGGCGAAGGCCGGCCTCTAGGACCGTCCCCGGGAACCTGCATCATCTGCGCCAACGGTGCTAGCGTCGTGTGAGGAATGAGCCGATGGGGCTCGCGCGGGGAAGCGATGCACGGGTCGCGCTGCGAGGGGTGGATCTTCGCGTCGATGGCCTCGCTCATCGCCATCGTGGCGAACCTCACGCACGAAGGGGAGCAATGACCATGCGAGGGAACACCGCAATTCGCACCTGCGCCGGGATCGCTGGGGCGATCACACTCGTCCTGACCGCCGCGTCCTGTACTCCGGGTGCGACGACGACGCATACGGCGTCGATAACCGGCTCGCCAGGTGCGACCTCAACGGCCGGGGCACCGGGCGCTACCTCGACTCCCACGGCGGCTCCCGCACCGCCCCCGCCCGCTCCTCCGGCCCACGTGTGGGTCTTCGGCGACGAATGGACGACGAGCCCACAGAGTCAGGCGCAGGGTTCGGGATGCGCACCCGGGGCCGGCCAACTGCCCGACGGCGTGTGGTTCGGCTTCGCAAAGACGTGGTCCACGTCCCAGATTGCGTTTGACCTTGCATGCTGGTGGACCGGTTCCGGCGCACTCGCGACGGCGGCGGCCCGCGGCGACGAGGTCAACAACGACTACTACATCACGAACGACAACACGACCGTCCGTCTCGTCACGGTGGCCGGGGAGATTCCCGCGAAGAAGGCGGGTTGGGAGGACGGGATCTTCACGATGTCCCAGGTCATCGCCGATCCCGGCGGCAGCCTGCCCACGAGCGCGCCCTACCCCGTCTGGATCTACGTCAACGGCGGAACCGTCACGCAGCTCGCCGTTCAGTACATTCCCTAGCCGAGGTTTGCCGCACCCCCGGGCGCGTGGCACAATTGCGCCTGGCGAACTCGGTTTCTCCCGTGTCGCTATTCGTCTTGTCGGACCGCCCCGCTCCGCGGGTTGCCGGGACTGACTCATACCGAATCCCAGGAGACCCTTGTGGCTGTCAAGATCCGTCTGAAGCGCTTCGGCAAGAAGCACGCCCCCTTCTATCGCGTTATCGTCATCGACTCTCGCGCACGCCGCGATGGTCGTGCGATCGAGGAGATCGGGAAATACCACCCCACCGAGGAGCCCTCGGTCATCGTCATCGACTCGGAGAGGGCGCAGTACTGGTTGAGCGTTGGGGCCCAGCCTTCGGATCAGGTCATGGCGCTGTTGAAGCTCACGGGCGATTGGGGCAAGTTCAAGGGCGACAAGGGCGCGACCAGCACGGTCAAGCCCCCGATCGCCAAGGCCGGCGCCGAGGAAAAGATCAAGGCCGCCGCGGGCGCCGCCGAGAAGGCCAAGGCCGCGAAGGCCAAGGCGGACGAGGACGCAGCCAAGGCCAAGGCCGCCGAGGCGGCGAAGGCTAAGGCCGACGAGGCCGCCAAGGCCGCCGACGAGGCGAAGGCCAAGGCTGAGGAGGCCCCGGCCGAGGAGCCGATCGCCGACGAGTCGCACGAGGTTCCCTCGGACGAGGGCACGGAGGTCGAGGTTCAGGTCGCAGAGGGCGACCCCTCGGACGCCGACGACAAGGTCGAGGGCATCATCGACGAGGAGAAGTAGGCCGTGATTCTCGACGCGGTGGACTTCCTGGTCAGGTCGATCGTCCGCAACCCGGACGACGTTCGGGTCACCAAGCGTCCCGGCAGGCGCGGGCCGCAGCTCAACGTGGTGGTTCATCCCGACGACCTGCCGCGTGTTATCGGGCGTCACGGCCGCACGGCCGAGGCGATCCGCACCATCGTCGACGCGATCGCACGCGAGGATGTCCACGTGAACTTCGTGGACGTCGCCCCGCGCTCGTAGCGTCGTCCCTCCCGCGCGGAAGGGGCTCTGGATGGACCTCGTCGTTGCCAGGATTGGCCGCGCGCATGGGCTTGGCGGGGAGGTCTCCGTCGAACTCCGTACCGACATCCCCGAGCAGCGCTTCGTCGTCGGTGCCGTCCTTGCGACGGACCCGCCTGGCGTTGGACCCCTGACGATCGCCGCGACGCGATCCGACGCGGGTCGCTGGTTCCTGCGGTTCGCCGAGGTTACCGACCGCACGGCCGCCGAGGATCTGCGAGGAGTGCTCCTCACCGTGGAGGGCGACGCCTCCGACGAGGACGATGCCTGGTACCCGCACGAGCTCATCGGCCTGCGCGCCGAGCGCCCGACGGGCGAGGTCATCGGCACCGTCTCCGGGCTCGAGCACCCGCCCGCCCATGACCTGTTGCTTGTCCGAGAGCCCGGCGGGACGACGGCCCGCATCCCGTTCGTCGCCGCCATGGTTCCCGTTGTGGATGTCGCAGGCGGACGCGTCGTCGTCGATCCGCCCCACGGGCTGCTTGCCGGGGAGGACACCGATGCTCAGGATTGACCTCGTTACGATCTTCCCGGAGTACTTCGACGTCCTCGACGTCTCGCTCCTGGGCAAGGCCCGCGCGGCCGAGCTCGTCGAGACCCACGTCCACGACCTCCGCTCGTGGACGACCGACGTTCACCACACCGTCGACGATTCGCCCTTCGGTGGCGGCGCGGGCATGGTGATGAAGGCCGACGTCTGGGGCCGAGCTCTCGACGAGGTGCTTTCCGAGGACGGGCGCCTCGTCATTCCGTCGCCCGCTGGGGTGCCGTTCACCCAGGAGATGGCTGCGGAGCTGGCCCGCGAGGAGCATCTCGTGTTCGCGTGCGGGCGCTACGAGGGTATCGACGCACGGGTCGCGGAGCACTTCGCGGCGGCGCACCGCGTGAGCGAGGTTTCGCTCGGGGACTACGTCCTCAACGGGGGAGAGGTCGCGGCGCTCGCGATGATGGAGGCGATCGCGCGGCTCTTGCCTGGATTTGTGGGCAACGCCGAGAGCCTCATCGAGGAGAGTCATGCGGACGGACTCTTGGAGTACCCGAGCTACACGCGCCCGGCCGAGTGGCGGGGTCACGAGGTACCGGAGGTCCTCCTGAGCGGCAACCACGCCGCGATTGCCGCCTGGCGCCGCGAGGAGGCCGAGCGCCTCACCCGACTCCGTCGTCCCGACCTGCTCGGGGACTAGCGGTGCTCTCTCGGCGGAGTCGCTCTCGCCGACGGCTCGACGCTAGGGTCCCGCGAGGAATACGAGTTCGTGCGACGTGATCCCACGGTCCTCCAAAGGATCAGGCTGAGGGGGAAGGTCCTGCGTGAGCACGATCCCCGCGACGAGGTCGATCACGAGTGTCCGGTCGTTGGGATACCAGTACGGACTGGATTCTGCCTCTTGCACCCGGTACGTCCCCGGTCTGAGTTCATCGATCTGACCCACCGCGAAGGGTTCGAGGCCCGAGAGGTCGGCGAATTCCACAAGGCCGTCGGTTGTGAGAACGCTCGCACCGACAATGTTTCCATCGCGTCCGTCGGTCCTGATGACGAGGGGTGTGCCCGGAAGTTGGAACGAGTCGTACATCGCCGCGAGTTCGTCCGGAGGCACCGGCTCCGTGGTTTCGGCAGGGCCCATGTCCCTGCCTTGGGCGACGTCCCACACCCGTGGCGCGTAGGCGTCGTCCCACTTCCCGCACCCGTAGGTCACCTCGGTGGGGGATATCCACTCGTCGAGGTAGCAGAAGTCGTTCCCCTCGCGCGTTCCGATGGCTCCGGTGCGCGTGGAATCGGCGAGGTCCACCCAGTAGACCTGGCCCGAGTACTCGGCCCGGTACGCGAAGTATCGACCGTCCGGAGAGAGGGGACTGGGCCCGTAGTCCTGTGGGTAGGAGTAGGTGAAGTCCTGGATCGACGGGAGCGGGAGTGTCGCGACAATCTCGCGACCGTTCGCGCCCGACCACGCTACCAGGGCGACCCCAGCCTCACCCGTCGTCGGGGAGGCCACGTTGGCGATCCAGTAGTAGCGTCCGTCGCCAGCACGTCCAATGGGAATGGGACTCCCGTCGCGGAGCGCGGCGGAGGCCCCGGCGTCGCCGTAGGGCGCGATCAGTGCCCCTGTCGCCAGGTCCAGCACCTCGGGCGGCTCCGCGTAGCCGCGTCCCAGGAGGACGCGCTGTGAGCCTCGATCCCAGGTGAGGAGCGTGAGCTCTCCGTCCTCGGTGAGAACGAGGTATCGCTCGCCCTCGGGGCTCGTGAGATAGAGCGCGTTCGCGCCTTCTTCCCACGACGGGCTATAGACCTCGATCCGCCAGAGGTCGCCGACCTCGCTGAGGACTTCCGGGGTGTAGGGCGTCGAGTCGGGGTAGTCGCCGCTGGAGATGGCGGGGACCGAAGCGGGGACCGTAACGGTTCCTTGAGGAGCCGAAAGCAGGACGACCCCAGAGCGTAGGGCGCCGGGAAGGTCAGGGTCCTCGTCTCGCAATGCGGCCGCGGAGGCGGGCATTCCTCCTTCGCTCACGGGATAGGCGACGTAGTCCGCAAGGCCCGAGCGGGCCCCCGTGTCGGGGAAGACGGCGGGCGCGAGGGCGAACGTCGCGCCCGTCGATCGGTCGTACCCGGCGAGAAGATCGGTCGCCTCGCAGTGGATGGCGAAGCGGTCGTGTCCGAGAGGGACCGGAGCGTCGATGGGAAGGCTGTAGGCGCCGCCGCACTGGGCATCGGTCAAGACTTTCCGCG
Source organism: uncultured Demequinaceae bacterium (assembly GCA_964613755.1). Classification (GTDB taxonomy): domain Bacteria; phylum Actinomycetota; class Actinomycetes; order Actinomycetales; family Demequinaceae; genus JAFGBM01. The sequence continues at coordinate 9,898 of CAZTJX010000026.1, forward strand.
CCGTTCCCGAAGAGACGTCGCGGAACGAGGTGACATCGTCGAATCCCTCTCCGAGATCCTCGACGATGGGGTCGAAGCCGCTGCCCTCCCACTCGGAGCCGAAGTAGTAGTC
>CAZTJX010000026.1:10019-12536 GCA_964613755.1 uncultured Demequinaceae bacterium
CCGTCATATCCGATCAGCACGGTGTCGTAGTGCTCACCGCACGTCGCGTAGAAGGACGTGTCGTCGTGCGGATCGACGAAGCGGCACGAACGGTCGGGGCCGACGATCAGATTGATCGCGTTGGTCCATGTGTCGGTCGCAACGTCGTAGAGGTAGAGCGAACTATGGTCGACGGCCTCGTGACTGATTGCCAGCGCGACGGTGGTGCCGGCCTCGTCGACGCGCGAGAAAGACGCCCCGTAGTAATCGTCCTCGGGTAGCGCGACCGGAGTGCTGTGGCCCTCCGCATCGACAAGCGTCGCGTTCGAGGACACGGCGGAACCGTAGTCGTCGGTCGTCACGTCCGCCCAGAACCACGACCCGTCGGAGAGCGGCCCGACGATCTGGCGGCTCGTCCCGATCCGTTGATCGCCCTCGCCGCCGAACCATTCCTGCGCCAGGAGCGTGCCCGTACGAAGGTCGCGTACCTCGTCATACCCGCCCGAATCCGATTCCGCGAGGGCGAATGCGCCGCTGAGCGATATCCAGCCGAGTTCCGGATACACGCCGGTGATGCCGTAGATCGGATATCGGCCGATCCACCCGCCCTCGTTGACGTCGTCGGGTGGGGCCATGGACCACATCCGGAAGAAGCGTCCCCCGGGGCTCACGAGAAAGGCTTCGGAGGGAACGTCGAGGAATCCCGCGAATTGGTGCCTATAGTAAGAACCCGACGGGCCGAACACGGCGATGCCCCAGCCCTGCCCGACCTTGTCCCAGATCGCGTCGGTCGCGACGTACGAGGGCGGGAAGCGGGGGGAGTTCCTCGGAGCTGCGGACCCGAGGGCGGCGTCGCTCAGGCCGTCGTCGAACGAGGCCGGGGCCTGAGAACTCAGGAGAGGCACGACGTCCGTCGCGGGATCGAAGGTGGCGCTCCAGTCGACGGTCCACGCATCATTCACCAGGCGCTCGCCGTACTCGACCGCTGGGGTCGGGCTGTCGGTCGGGGACGCTGTTGGGCTCACTGTCTCCGCGTCGTCACGGGTCAGATAGCCAACGGTCACGACGCCCGTCACGGCCGCAACGGTGACCCCGGCGCCGATCGCGATCATGCCCCGACTCGGGCGGAACCAGGAGCGGGGCCGCTTCGTCGCGTCGGGCCCGTCTCCCGCGGGTGTCGCGGCACCGGCGGCGGGCGTCGCGCCGCCCTCCGGGGCGTCGTCGGCGAAGAACCCGCTCGCATCAAACGAGACCTCGTCGTCGGCGGGCTTCTCCTCGGGCGTCTCCATCGGAGTCTCCTTCCTTGGCGAGACGGGTCGGCACGGCTAAGGCCACTGTCCCAGCGCAGTCGGCGGCTCGCAACAGGAAGGCGGGGCTCGCTCGTGTGGCACAATAGTGCGTCGGTGTTCGCGTCGTGCATCTCCGCCACAGGGGAGAGCACATCGACGTAGGGCACACTCCGGAATCTTCGCCGCAAGGCAGATATCGTGCGCGACCTGTGGCGGGTGCGAGGAGATCAATCATGGACAAGCTCGAGCACATCACGGCGGCTCAGCTCAAGACCAACGTCCCCGACTTTCGTCCGGGCGACACCATCAAGGTTCACGTGAACGTCGTCGAGGGAAACCGTTCGCGCATCCAGGTCTTCGAGGGCGTCTGCATCGCTCGCAAGGGGGCGGGTATCGGCGAGTCCTTCATGGTCCGGAAGATCTCCTTCGGCGTCGGCGTCGAGCGCACCTTCCCGCTGCACTCCCCGACGATTGACAAGATCGAACTCGAGCGCCGCGGAGACGTGCGTCGCGCCAAGCTCTACTACCTGCGCGACCTGCGCGGCAAGGCCGCCCGTATTCGCGAGAAGCGCGACCAGTAGCCGCCGCACGGCGCGCTCGCGATACCGTGAAGGCTGAAACCGTCGAGGGGGAGGACGCGGCGCCCGCAACACTAGGGCGGCGCGCGTGGACGTGGACCAAGGAAATCCTCATCATCGTCGTGTCCGCTCTGGTCCTTTCCTTCCTCCTCAAGACCTTCTTCTTCCAGTCCTTCTGGATCCCATCGTCCTCGATGGAGAGCACGCTCGACATCGGCGACCGCATCCTCGTGACGAAGTGGCGCCCCGGTCCGTTCGAGTTGCGGCACGGTGACATCGTCGTGTTCCGTGATCCGAATAACTGGCTATCGGCAGAAGAGGTCAAGGCCGGTTCGGGTCCCCAGGGCATCGTGGGAGACATACTGACGTTCACGGGCCTGCTCCCAGAGGACTCGGGCGAACACCTCGTCAAGCGCGTCGTCGGCCTTCCCGGAGACACGGTCGAGTGTCGGACGGATGACGGTCCCGTCTACGTCAACGACGCGGCGATCGACGAGTCGTACGTGATGCCCGGGGTCGCTCCCTGTGCTGGCCACGCGACGCCGTGGAGCACCACGGTTCCTGCCGATTACGTCTGGGTCATGGGCGACAACCGAGGCAACAGCGCGGATTCGCGCGCGCACCCCGGTGACCCGGGCGGCGGCTCGATCCCGATGGATCACATCGTGGGC
>CAZTJX010000027.1:0-12452 GCA_964613755.1 uncultured Demequinaceae bacterium
TCCGCGACGGGGATGCCTTCACCGAGGTACCGGGAGGCAAGAGCCCTCACCTCCGCGAGACCGGTCTCCTCTCCCACGGCACGCGCCTTCGATCGGCAGAACTTGATCCCGTTGTACTTCGCGGGGTTATGGCTCGCCGTGATCATCGCGCCGGGGATATCGAGCGCACCGGACGCGTGGTACAGGCCATCCGTGGCACACATACCGATGAGGACGGCGCTCACTCCGCGATCGGCGAGCCCGTCGACGAGTGCCGCCTGGAGCAAAGGGCCGGAATCGCGCATATCGCGTCCGATCGCAACCGTGGGCTCGCCGTCGGGAAGAACGATCGCGTCCGCGAAGGCCGCGCCGATGGCGCGCGCCACCTCGATTGTGAGGTCGGCGCCGAAGACGCCGCGAACGTCATAGGACTTGATCAACCCGGAAAGGTCAGGATTCGAGGCCACCGCACTACCGTAGCCGTCGTCAGCCCTCCGAGGACACCACACGGAGGTGCCCCCTGCGGGGTTCGCTCTCCTGGACTGGGTGGTGGGGACGGTCGGGGTCCGGCTCCACCGGGCGTCCGGCCTCGCGAACGGCGCGGGCGAGCGCGTCAATGTCATCCGACGACGATGGCATGTCCGCGAACTCCTGATGGATGTGGACGACGTCCCATCCACGTGGCGCCACGAATCCCTCGGCGTGGGTCTCGCAGAGGTCGTACGCGTGCGGCTCGGCGATCGCGACCAGGGCCCCGACCACCACGGTCGAGTCGCGGTAGACATACGTCAGGGTTGCCGCAGCGGGCCTGCCGCACGCAGCCTTGGAGCACCGCCGTTCGCTCGTCACCCTTCGGACGGTACCGCCGCCACTCCCGGCGCTGACGACACCACGCCGACGCCGGGACTAGGGTCACCCTATGGGGACGAGGGATAGGCACGGGAGGGGCCTGCGCTCACCCGTGCACCCGCCGGACTCCCCCGGCTACAGCACGCGAAGGGATCGCTTCGATCGCGCCGTCGCCGACCGGATCGCCTGGCTTGAGCATCGGTGGGGCCGAGAGTGGGGGCGTGTGGACTTCGCGGTCGAGGAGGTTCCTCCCTCGCGGCCCACGGCGTGGGAACACGGGGTGCCTCTTGGCCGCCTCTTCCCGGCCGAGCCACGACTTGCCGCGCGAATCGTCCTCTACCGCAAACCGATCGAACAGAGGGCAACCGATCCCGAGGGCCTGCTCGCCCTGATCCGCGACATCCTTGTCGAGAACGTCGGGCACCTACTCTCCCGCTCCCCAGAAGACGTGGATCCCGACTACGGAACGTAGAACCCCGGTGCGGCGACCACGACCGTGTCCACTGGTCCGATGTCCTCCGGCTGAATCGCCGTGATGAATCCTGGCTCATCGGTGACGCGGACGGACCAGGAGATGGCCCCCTCGACCTCGAGCACCGTTCCGGAAGGCATCTCGAGTGGAATCTCGCTCGTCTGCCCCGCGGCCACGGTGAAGTCCAGCCTCTCCTTTCCGGCCAGGTCGACTGCCCGGAACGAAGCTGTCGACGACGAATAGACCACGATGGACACGGCGTAATGCGGAACCACGACCGAGTACGCCCTGTCGGGAGCGTGGACCTGACCGTTCACCCATGCCGAATCGCGAGCCGCCGCGCCCTGGAGGGCCTCGTCGGGCGGCCTCCCGATCGTCGTGTAGCCCGCCGCGAGCACCGGCGTCGAGGCGTCGACGATTACGGTCGCGATGGCGGTCGTGGGAACCTCGATCTCGACGACCTTCCCGGCACGCAGTTTCAGGTTCTCGCCTGCGGGCCAGGGCTCGACCCCGAAGGCACTGGCGAGGGTCAGAGAGACCGTCGCGTCCTCCGGCGAGAACAACCGCACTACGGAGTCCCCTGAGAATCCTTCCGGTTCGCTGGGGCCGACTCCCGGAATCTCCACGTGATCCGCAAGCGCCTCGTTCGGTACGACCCACTCGGTACCCGCGGGAAGGAACCCGTCGAGGCGCGAATCCTGGATGACCGCCGTCACGCCCGCAGCCGTTGCCTCGATGTGCGTGACGAGCGTCGGTAGCCCGGCGGCGATTCCCTCGAGGAGGAAGCTCGATTGCGAGTGCGAACCGATCGCGACGACCATGCCCTGGTCGACCCTGCCCGCTGGCCCGTAGAGCGTCACGACCACGTCGGACGCCACCCCGGTGGGGTTCGTCAGAACGAGCCGCGCGCTCGATCCGATCGCCGTCGAGCCGCCGACGAGCCATATATCGTTTCGGGGAGCGAGGCACGCGAGCGCCGCGAGGCCTGCGATATCTCCGCTGCCAACGCGCTCGATCTCGGTCGCGAGGGTGCTCGTGCTCGCCCACCCGTCTCCCACCGCCGTCGAGGTATCCGCCCCCCGCGGGAACGTGCTCTCCCGGACATCGTCGGACCCTGAGCCAACCGAGCCCTCTGTACCTCCGACATCGCCTACGGGGATGGAAAGCGAGCCTGGGCATGCGATGGGTAGGGGCGCGCCCACCACGGAGAGCGAGACGGACTCAGGGGCGTCCGGATTCAGGGCCTCCGGCGCAACCTGAACCGCGACCCAGAAGGTGAGGAGAGCGGCGACGACGCCCGCGAACGTTCGACCAATCACGGCGCAGGCCTCCTAAATCGGCGATCGTGCAGGGGAATAGCGCTCGCCATGGCCCATATCAGCGACACGACGCTTGCCCACCACCAGGCGCGATAGGTCGCGTCGTGGTACGCGACGCTCAGGACGCCCCCTCCCCTCGTGAGGACGAACGCCTGGCGCCCCTCGGCCTCGACGACCGGAAGAGCCTCCCCGTCGAGCGTCGCTGACCAGCGTTCATCCGCCGGAACGGCGAGGATGATCCGTCCAGATGCGGCCGCCTCGAGGGTCACCGTGAATCCCACGGGAGTGCTCTCAAGCGGAACGCGATCGCCGAGCGCCGTCTGAATCCACGCCCGTGCCACGGCGACGTCGTCGTCTGTCCTCACTCGCCAACTGCGTCCCAGATCGCTCGCACCGATGAGGGCAAGCTCCGGCGATCGCTGAAGTTGACTCTCGAGCCCGGGCGAGCCTGGGGCAACGATCACGGTGGAGATCCCCCAGGCAACGAGTACATCGGCTGCGCCCTCTCCCCCACCCGCGAGGGCCGCGATGCCGGGCGCGAGGACGCTCGTCTCGACTCTCGTCGTCCCGACACTCGAGACGTTCGTTGCCCCCCGTCCCGAGAGCGTGGTGGCACCGTCCCGCGTTTCGACCGAGTACCTCACGAGCCCGTCCTCGTCCTGCCACAGGACAAGCGCTCTACTGATGGGCTGCGATCCCTGTTCAAGGGTGGCGACGATGGGGAGAACCTCGGCGACGCTCGGGTGAACGTCTCCGCCGAAGGCCCGCCCCGGCCAGACGGTCCCCACGACGTGGGCCGCGAGAACGCCGATGATGAGGCCGCCGCCCAGGGCACGCAGGGGTCTGGCACGCCACGCGACCCCCGGAGTCCATCCGTGAGGGGCCGCCGCACACGCCGCGACGAGGAGCCCGAGCGCGAAGAGGGAGAGCCCTGGACCCGCCCACCCATTCGCGCCACCCTGGCCGTCCGGACCGCTCACGACGGCGACGGTTCGCGCCGAGGTTACCGCAACGACGAGACCCACGAGGGCGAGACCCCATCCCGCGGATGCGGCGCCTGCCGAACGACCGCTGGCGAGCGCTACGAGCGCCGCGGCGACGAGAAGGACGCCGATGCCGTACGTGAGAAGCGTCGTCCCGACGCCAGGAAAGTCGGGCCATGGCGGAGGGTGCTGCGCCACGCCCCAGAGAAGATCCCACCCGCTCGCCGGGGCGGACGCGAGTGCGGGCCCATCCTCGCGAACGAGCGGACTGAACCACCCCGCCGTGCCCCAGCCATGCCAGGCCGCCCAGAGCGCAGGGCCGTGTACAACGAAGGCGGGGAGGGGGATGGTAAGCGCAAACCTCCAGTGGGGAACAGAACTCAGCGTGACGACGACGACGACGAACGCGAGCGGCATCAGCAGGATAGGCGAGGCGATCGAAATCACCACCAGAAGGACGGACGCCAAGGCCGCCGCGCTCGGTGAACCGAGCCGCGATGGGGGAAAGATGGCGCCATCGGCGAGGCGATCCCGCCGATCCACACCGATGCTCCTCGCGAGGGCGAGCCCGAAGAACGGCAAGGCGAGATGGACGATGACCGCACCGACCCTCCCGTCGCTCACGGACTGGATGAGCGCGGGCCACACGCCCCAGGCAACGGCGGCAAGGACCCGCGCGACGAGAGAACGCGTCGCGGCACCAGAGGCGAACCACGCCGCGAGCGCCGCGATGAGGGGTGAGAGAAGCAAGAGGAGGCCGATCCCCATGGCCAGCCCCCCTGGAACGAGGCTCAGAGGAAGCATGAGCGCCGCGAAACCCCCATCGATCGCCCCCGATCCCAAACCAGCATCCGACCAGCCAGAGACGTTGCGGAGCCAGAGGTCCGTGGTCGCCACATCGGTCGTTCCCAACGCCGTCCCGGCAAGCGCCTTCCCCCGCGCGAGCGGGGCGAACCAGGTACCGAAGAGGGCCATCGTGACCGCGAGCATGAAGGCTGAGAGACCCCCGAGGGTCCAGCGGCGACGCGTCGCGATGGACGCGAGCTCCCTCTGTTGCACATCGGAGGGGCGACTTTCCGCCCTCCACGCCTCGTACGCACCCAGTTCTCGCGTACGAAGGAACCGGAACACGTCGGTGACCGAGGCGAGGAGCGGGGCCTCCACGGGCTCGTTACCCTTCGAGACCCGCCGAATCGCGGCGCGCGACGCTGGAAGCCTCCCGACCTTGGCCCATAGCGCCAAAGGAACCCGCAGTTCCGCTAGGGCGAGACGGAGATCATTTGACGTGAGCCGCACTACCGCACGCGCGAGGGAAGACGCCACACACCACGCGAAGAGGAGCGGGCCGAGCCACGAAGGTGACCAGGCGAGCGCGTGGTACCACTCTGCGGCCCGACGGGTGGCGTGGGTCGCGCGAGCATCACCGGGACGATCGTCTGGCGTCCCGCGTTGCAAGAGGGAGGCTCGGGCATGGCGAACCCGTGCCCGAGGGGCGATGACCACGTCGTACCCCGCCCGCCATGCTCGTCGGCAGAAGTCCGCACTATCGCCATAGCGGCCGTAGGCGGGATCGGTGCCGCCGAGCCGCTCCCAAACCCCGCGGGTCACGATCGCCCCCGCGAGTCCTACCGCGAGAACATCCTCCGTCTCGTCGTGCTGACCCTGGTCCAGATCGTCACCCTCGGCCAGGCCGAGCCGCCGTGCGCCACGCGCCGAAACCGTCGTGCCCATATTGACGAGCCTCGTGGGGTCGTCCCAACGGACTTGGGCGGCGCCGACGACGCCAGCGAGACGCCTCTTTGCCGCCTGCGCCAGCAGTTGCTCAAGCGCCTCGGGCTCGGGAGCTGAGTCGTCATGGAGGAGCCATAGCCATTCGCCCTCGCGCTCCTCGATCGACGTGAGGAGCCCGTCCACGGCCTTGCCGAAGGTCGAGGCCCTGACTCGCGAGGTCTCGACCGTGAACCCCGACGGAACGACGATTTCGTCGTCGTCCTCAAGCCCGCTCCCGACAATGACGACGTGGGCCTGGTCGACGGGCCGCGACTGGAGCGCGAGCGAGGCGAGGGTCTCGGCGAGGAATGCTGGGCGACCCCGGGTGACGACGAGGGCGCGAACGAACGGAGCGGTCGGACTCATCTCCGCCCTTCCGCCGTCGAGCGACTAGACCGCTCGCCGCTTGAGTTTGCGACGCTCACGCTCGGACAGTCCACCCCAGATTCCAAAGCGCTCATCGTGCGCGAGCGCGGAGTCCAGGCATTCCGATCGCACCTCGCATGATCCGCACACCTTCTTCGCCTCGCGCGTCGAGCCGCCCTTCTCGGGGAAGAAGGCCTCGGGATCCGTCTGCGCGCATAGTGCGCGTTCCTGCCAACCCAGCGGGCCGTCGTCGTCAACGGCGGCAAAGATGTCCACGACCGTCGCAAATGTGCCCGCCGGTCCGGGTGCGTCTGACGGAACCACTCCGTCGTAGACGTGCCACATGAGGCCTCCTCCGGTTCGCGCGGAGTTCACACCGCTCACTCGGAATTACACCCGTGTAATCCCCGCCCGTCAAGTCGAGGCTACCCCAAGCGGCCTGCGGAGAATAGACCTTGGGACCGAAAACTCCATGACGACGCCCCGCGCGTCACCGCGATTGAGCGGAGCCTCTGCGACAATGGGTGCCGCATGAACGTTGAATGAGCAGCCCCTCCGCTGCCGACCGACCGGGAAGGACGCCTGTGAGGAACGCGTTCCGAGTCCGTCCGCGTCGACACTCGACGCGCGGCCCGGGTCATCCCTTCGTTCGCGCTCTCGCGTACGTGGCCGGAGCGATCGTTGCCTTCGCGGGCGTCGGCACCTACGAATACATCACATCGGCGTTCGATCGGGTGACCCCGATCGACGTGACCGTCCTCCTCGGTGACGAGCGCCCCGTCGTCCCGCCCGCGCCGACCGACGCCTCCAAGGGGCTGCCGATCAACATCCTGCTCATGGGGTCCGATTCGCGCGCGGGAGGCAACGCGGCGATTGGCGGCGCGAATCCGGGGATGCGCTCCGACACAACCATCATCATGCACATCTCGGCCGACCGTACAAGGATCGAATTCGTGTCGATCCCACGCGACACGTGGGTCAGGATCTCCGACTGCAGGCTGTTCGACGGCACCGTGGTCAGGGGCTGGACGACCAAGTTCAACACGGCGTTCGCCAACGGTGCACGAAACGGCAATCCCGCCGAGGCAGCGGCGTGCACCCTCACCACAATGGAGGACCTCTCCAATATCTTCTTCAACGAGTACGTCGTCATCGACTTCGTAGGATTCGAGGCGATGGTTGACGCACTCGGAGGAGTGCCGATGTGCGTCCCCGGACGGATCGTTGGGTGGGATTCCGCGCTCAACGTCTATCCCGGCCCCCAGACCTTCGACGGTCGTACGGCGATCGAGTGGGCGCGCACCCGTAAGGCCCGTATCGGCAAGGAGTTCTACGACGGCACCGACGTCAAGCGCATGAAAGCCCAGCAGGTGCTGCTCGCCCACATGATCGAGGCCGCTCTGGGGAAAAACCTCCTCTGGGACGCGGGCCAGATCCGTGACTTCATCATCGCCGGCGCAGAGTCCCTGACCGTGAGCCCGCACCTCGCGGATCCCGAGTTCGTGATCGGCCTCGCGTGGAGCCTTCGTCACATCGACCCCGCGAACATTGTCTTCACGACCATCCCCTTCGTCTGGACGCCCGATGGGAACAACCTGGCATTCACTCCGGACTCACATGCGATGTTCGCCTCGATCCGGGCGGACAAGGCGATCAAGGGGACGTCGGTCACCGACGCGAGTTACGCCACGACCATCGAACCTTCACCCACGGCCTCTCTGGCGCCGGGCGAAGCCGTGGAACCGAGTATCGATCCCCTCGGGGCGTGTACGGCGAAGTAACCTAGTCCCGTCGCAACGATCGAGCACCCGAATTCGTTGTTAGGCCATACCTTCGTACAATGGGGAAGCCGTGATCGCCATCGAAAGGAAACGCCCATGAGTGTGCTCCGCATACCTCCTCGGCGCCACTCGCAGCGAGGCCGCGGCCACCCCGTGGTTCGGGTCATGGCGTACAGCCTCGCGGCGCTGCTGGGCTTCGGCGGGGTGGGCGGATACATCTACGTCGAGAGCCTGCTTGGCCACATCACCACCATCGACAACGAACCCCTCCTCGGCGAGGTCCGACCCGTGGTCCCCAAGGCCCCCGACGACGAGTCCAAGGGCGAGGCTATCAACATCCTTCTCATGGGTTCCGACGTCCGAACCGGCGCCAACGCAGCGATCGGCGGCTCGGTCGGAGGCATGCGCAACGACACGACGATCGTCATGCACATCTCGGCCGATCGCTCACGGATCGAACTGATGTCGATCCCACGCGACTCCTGGGTTCGCATCCCGGACTGCACGCTCTTCGACGGCTCAACGGTCAAGGGCTGGACGACCAAGTTCAACGTCGCCTTCTCCAACGGTGGAAAGGACGGCAACCCCGCCGAAGCAGCGGCCTGCGTTCAGAAGACGGTCGAGACGCTCACGGGCATCTACATTCACTACTACGCCGTCGTCGATTTCGTCGGATTCGCGGCGATGATCGACGCGCTCGGAGGCGTGCCGATGTGCATCCCCGGCCGAATCGTCTCGGGCAAGGCCGCACTGAACCTCCAGCCGGGGCGGCAGACTCTTGACGGCCGAACCGCGCTCGCGTGGGCGCGACTTCGGACCGCCGAGGTGGGCAAGGAGTGGGTCGAAGGCTCCGACCTTCAGCGAATCGAGCGTCAGCAGGAGTTGCTCGCGCACACCGCAGAACTCGCGCTGTCGAAGAACCTCCTGACGGATCAGGGGCAACTGAGGAATTTCATCACCGCGGGCGCGGACTCCATGACGACCAGCCCTCGCCTCGCTGATGCCGCCTTCCTCATTGGACTCGCCTTCAGTCTCCGCCACATCTCGCCGGACAACATCGTGTTCGCCACGGTCCCGAACAAGTACACCCCGGACTACCTGAACGTGACGTGGACACCCGCGGCCGACGCGATGTTCGCCGACCTGATCAACGATCGGCCGATCGCGGGAGCGTCGGTGACGGACCAGAGCGACGCCGCGCCGATCCCCAGCCCCACGGTGACCACGGTACTGACGCCCCCGGATGGAACCGTCGACAGCGATCCGGGCATCGATCTCCTCGGCGCCTGCGCCCCGTAGTCCCTGCCGCCTAGGCGCGAGCCTGCAACTTCGCGCCCTTCGCGAGGGCGGCGGTCTTGAGGTCTGCTTGGAAGGCGACGACCTTCTCGCGCATCGCCTCGCCCGCCGCGTCCGATCCTGCCCCCAGGATCCGGGCGGCGAGGATTCCTGCGTTTCGTGCACCGCCGATCGATACCGTCGCCACGGGTACGCCCGCGGGCATCTGGACAATGCTCAGGAGCGAATCGAGCCCTTCGAGTTGGGCGAGCGGTACGGGAACCCCGATCACGGGGAGGGGCGTGACCGCGGCGAGCACGCCGGGAAGGTGTGCCGCCCCGCCCGCGCCCGCGATGATGACGCGCACGCCACGCGACGCGGCCTCGCGCCCGTAGGCGATCGTCTCGTCTGGCATGCGATGGGCGGAGAGAACCTTCGCCTCGTGTGCAACGCCGAACTCGTCGAGGGCGAGCGCCGCCGCCTCCATGATCGGCCAGTCGGAATCCGATCCCATGATGATGCCCACGAGGGGTTGCTGCGTCGTCATGTCTACCTCCGGTGCCCACGATACTGGCATCGTCGCCTCGCCTCGCCGGCACAGGCTAGGCTCGCGCCATGCGTCTCACGACCTGGCTCCGCGAGCGCCGTGGAGAAATGCTTCGATTCGGGGTGGTCGGCGGCGTCGCCTTTGTCGTCGATCTTGGCGTCCTCAACCTCGTGTACTTCGTTTGGCGGACCCCCCTCGCAAGTGACCAGAAGGTCGTCACGGCGAACGTCCTGGCTGCCGTCGTCGCGACCGTGGTCTCGTGGGTGGGGAACCGCCTCTGGGCGTTCTCGCATCGCCGCGCTCGGCATCCGGTGAGCGAGCTCGCGATCTTCGCTCTCGTGAACGCCGTCGCGCTTGTCGAGCGTGCCGCCGCCGCAGCGATCGGCGCCTACGTCCTCCATTTCACGAGCCAGACCGGCGTCAACGTCGCGGCGATCATCGGGATCGGCATCGGTACGATCACGCGATACGCCGGCTACCGGCGGTTCGTCTTCACCGGCGTCCCCGACGACGCTTGAGTGTCGCCGAGTGCGGAACGACGCTCTCGATGTCGACCATCGGCGGGACGGCCTGAAGGAAGATCGAGAAGAGTGCGGGCGAGCGCTGTGACAGCTCGAGGCGCCCCCCATCCGCCGTGACGAGATCCCGGGCGAGCGCGAGCCCAAGGCCCGTGCCGCGGCCGGAAGTCACCTCCCGCTCAAAGATCCTCGGTGCAAGTTCCTCGGGAACGCCACTCCCCTCGTCTACCACCTCGATCACGACCGCGTTGGTGGCACCCGATCCGCGCACTTTGACCGCGGTGGTTCCCCCACCATGAATGAGGGAGTTCTCGATGAGGGTTGCGAGCACCTGAGCGAGCCCGCCGGGCGTCGCGAATACCCTCGCATCGGTCTCGGCGATCGTGAGATTCCTCGCCGCGGCCTCGAACGCGGGCGCCCACTCTTCGTACTGCTGCCGCAGGATCGTGTCGAGGACCACCGCCTCCGTGGAGCCGCCGAGCGCCTTGCGCGTCCTCCCGAGGAGGTCGTCGACGACCCCAACGAGGCGCTCCACCTGCACGAGCGCCGCCTCGGCCTCCGCGCGAACCTCGTCTTGAGACGTCGTCGCCGAGATCTCTTCGAGGCGCATACTCAGCGATGTCAGCGGGGTGCGGAGTTGATGCGAGGCGTCGGACGAGAACTGCCTCTCGCTCGCGAGCCGCGCGGCCATGCGATCCCCACTGCGCACGAGTTCCGCAGCGACCAGGTCGATCTCCTCGACTCCCGACTTGCCAATCCGGGGCCGCGAGTGACCCGAGCCCAGTTGCTCGGCGCTCGCGGCGAGAAGGACGAGGGGATCGGAGAGCCTTCCGGCCTGGCGAACGGCCACCGCGATCCCGGCGGCGATCGCGATGAGCCCCGCAACGATGACAACCGAGACGGCGCGGGCGGCCGACCAGAAGACGTCCCACCACGACGTCTCCATGTGGATGGTCAGGCCGGACTTGGACACGTAGTCGGTCGCGAAGGCGCGATCGGGCGGCGAGCCTGCCCGGAATGTCTCCTCGCTCGGGAGTGTCACGACGACATGGGCAGCCGGGCTGTTCCTGCCTCCGACGTACGACTCGAGAATGGTATCGCTGATGGTCTCCTCGTTGATGTACCGGGCCTCCAGGGCGCGCGCCACCGTCACCGCCCGCGCGTCGAGCTCGGTCTGCGCACCGTCGCGCACCGATTGAGCCGCCGCGATCGCGAGGGGAACGCCCAAGAGCACCACCGCCGCTAGGACGGCTAGGACCGTGGCGAAGAGCAGGCGCCGCCTCACGGCCCCGCCCTACTCGACGCCGGTCTCGAACCGGAAGCCTAGGCCCCTCACGGTGGTGATGAAGCGGGGATCGTTCGCGTCGTCACCGAGCTTGCGCCGTAGCCACGAGACGTGCATGTCGAGGGTCTTCGAGGGAGCGCCGGGCTCGGCGACCCAGACGTCGCGCATCAACGCATCGCGGCTGACGACGGTTCCGGCATTGGCCACGAGGACGTGGAGGAGATCGAACTCCTTGCCGCTCAGTTGCAGTTCGCGGCCATCGATGAAGGCTCGGTGTCCTGCGACGTCCATGCGGACGCCATTGACCTCAAGATCCGCTGCCCCGTCCACCGGCACGCGCCTGCGAAGGAGAGCACGGACGCGGGCAAGTAGCTCGGCAAGGCGGAAGGGCTTGGTCACGTAGTCGTCGGCGCCCGCGTCGAGGCCCACGACCAGATCCACCTCGTCCACGCGCGCCGTCAACATCAGGATGGGCACGGTGAGCGCCTTGTCGCGAATCCGCCGAGCGACCTCGATCCCGTCGATGTCGGGGAGGCCGAGGTCAAGGATGATCAGGTCGGCCCGCTCACTCGCCTCGACGCCGCCGATTCCCGTGCCATACGCCTCGACTATGTAGCCCTCCCTTGCCAAAGCGCGGGTCAAGGGCTCAGCAATCGTCGGGTCATCTTCGACCAAGACTATTGTCGCCATGGCGCCACGATACCGTGCCAGGGCCGGCGCGGCCAGGGACCGCGCTGGCGACCCCGCTCCACCGCCATTCGAGCCCGGTAGGCTGGGCCCTCGTGAGCGCCTCTCCGCGAACGGACACTCTCCCTGCCCGCGATGGCGTTCTCACAGGCGTCTCGTTTCAACGGGCATTCGCCGCGGCCCCCGAGCGATTGACCCTCGCACTGGTGTCCCTCGCGATCGCGTGCGGCCTCACGGTGAGCCTTGGCGTCTTCCGACCCATGACCGCCCTCCCCCTCGCCGCAGTCCTGACGGCTGCTGGATGGATCTTCGGACCGGAGGGCAAGCGTGACGGACGCTCCGCCCTCGGAGGCGGAATCGCCGTGGCGGGCGCGGGGCTCTGGTTCGTAGCGAACGTGCCCTGGGTCGCCGAATACCTCATCGTCCGACGCGATCCCGGCTTCCTTACCTTGAGTGCCTTGTGGCTTTCCGACCACCCTTCGACCGACATGCCCTCGAGTGGCGCCGCCACGGCGGCGAGCGAGTTGACGAATGTCATTGCCGACGCCCCACAGGCATGGAATCTCAGCGGCGACATGATCCAGCCACAGGGGGCCAAACTCCTCCCCGCACTCGCCGCGG